>DAHVFL010000015.1 GCA_027316975.1 Chloroflexota bacterium
TGTCGATGGAGCGCGTGTTCAGACGATTAAGTGGCATAAGGTAGTTATTTTCCCAGGTCTGCGGGTCATCAGCGTCGAAAATAAGTTCATCGCGGCTGCGCGAGCGATCAAGAAAGGTAATCCCTTGCCACCCGGCACGCAGTCCGGTGATGGTAACGCTCATTGATGCGGCGCGGTAGACAAGCGCCTTGATTGCGGCATTCAGCCCTGGTACGTCTCCACCGCCCGTCAGGACGCCAAGCGCGCGCACAGGTTTTGATACATGTGTGAGCATTTTTTTCTCCCTGGCATTTTCTCTAGAGAAAAGCATACCACAAGAGTTCAAACAATGATATCTTATTTTAGATAGCTCTGGAGATGCTGGTAGATCAATTGGCCCATACCGGCTGTGGGAGTGCCGCGATAGTCGCGGATCAGCAGGGGATAACCGCACTGTGAGCCTTGTACGACCCACGCCCAGGCGGTCCAGCTCACTTGACGAGCATCGAAGTAGGCCAACAACTGGCTCATATATCCAGTTCCGCAGTCATATTGGCCGCTTTCAGTCGATATAACAGGATATGTTTTGCTAATGTTTCCGAAAGCGGTATTCCAGGTGTTGGGCTGTTTTTCCACGTATGGATAGGGGTGGGTATCGTAGACCACGTTTGTTCCCTGTATGGGGAATTTTGTTATCTGGCTTAAGTCGTATCCCCAGTTCATACCCGCCACAAGCACCAGGTTGGTCGCCCCTGTGCCGCGCACCGCGTTGACCAGCGCCTGCATACCGACGCTGTTAAATGTGACGGATTTGGTGCAATTGCAATCCTGCGAATACGAGGTATCGCTGGTGATACAGGCCGAGAGCCAGCAGGCCCAGGTGCCGGGATGTGGCTCATTGAAAAGCTCGAACAATACGTTGGAGTAGGATTTGTATATGGTAGCTACCTGTTGCCAGAAAATCACGCTATCAGCATCAGGCACGGCCCAGGGACCGCCCCCTTGTAGCGATTGCCCGCCAGCGTCCGACCATTGTAAATCGAGTATGACGTTCAATTTGAGCGTGGTCAGCGTATTCACCGTCGAGCTGATGAGCGACTGGTATTGTGCCGCGCTGCACGCTTCCGAGGATTGCCCATTCAGCCAGATGCCCTCGGAGAGCGGCAAGCGCACCGTGTTCGCGCCCCAGTAGGTCACAGAGGAGTTCCCGCTTCCCGACCCCATATAGGCCAGTTCCTGCGCGTCAAAATGTCCGTCGCCCCAACAGTTATATTCCAGGCTGTCGCGCCCGACGCCATGAAACAAATAGCGTTTGCCATCCGCTCCTAAAATAGCGTTCCCTTGCACCGTATAGGGGCCGTTGGCAAAAGCAGAGCCAGTTGCCTGTTTCTTCGCTACTATTGGTTTACTGTATCGCCCAGACCCCTGGCCGCCAGTAATAGTGTTGCCTGTCGCGTTCTTATTCACTGTGACACGCGCGGACAGCGTTTTCGGTGGTGACGAAACGGGTGAGTGGCTGGCGGCATTCGCGCCTGCAACAGGCGGCGGATTGAACTTGTACACTCCTAGCGCAATGATTGCAAGAATGCAGATACTCAAAATAACTGGTTTGAACAAACGTAGCATGTAGCACAATCCTTAATAGTTCACAAAGATACAGAATGAACAATAGTGATATTTTGTCTACTGCTACAAGTAAACGGCAAAAAAGCAGATATCTTCATACCTGCTTAAAAAATCACAGTTCTATACAGATTCGGTTGACCAGAGTTGTCGAAATTCCTCTGAAGATCTCAATAGTTGTTCGGCGGTTCCTGTAGCTTCGAGTCTCCCTTCTTTCAATAGAAGGATGCGGTCGGCGCGTTGCAGGACAGCGCGGCGATGCGAGACGACCAGGCAGGTGATCCCCTGGCGGTGCGCGAACAGGCGCTCCCAGAGCTGGCTTTCCGTTTCCACGTCGAGCGCGCTGGAGAGGTCATCGAAGACGAGCAATTCCGCCTCGCGTATGAACATACGTGCCGCCGCTACTCGCTGCGCCTGCCCGCCGGAAAGTTTGACGCCTCGCGCCCCGATCGTTGTTTCCAGCCCCTTTTCCAACTGTGTTATATCATGTTCCAGCACGGCTGTATGAAGAGCTGTTGCCAGTGCGCCTTCGTCTTCAACGATGCCGGAAAGGACATTTTCTTTGAGCGTGTCGCTAAAGAGGCGCGGCACCTGGGCGGTGTACGCGCTGCGCGGTGGCACAAAAAACGTCGCTGGATCGGACACTTCCTCTCCGTTCCAACGGATGTCGCCCGCATCTTTGAGGAGCAATCCCAGGACTACTCTCAACAGCGTCGTTTTACCGGAGGCTACCTGGCCCGTAACAACCGTCACGGTTCCGCGCTCTATGCGCAGGTCGATACCTTCTATCCCACGTCCCGTTGTAGGATAGGAATAGCTCAGCCCCGTAGCTTCCAATAAATCAAAGCGCTGAGCGGGCGAGTGGAGGGAAGAAGATGTCTCTGGCAGCTTGCCTGAGAGGTAAAGCGGGTGATGAGTTACCAGGGTGGCGGCGGGCGCGCCTTGCAGCAGTTCCACCATGCGGCGGAAGGCCACGCCCGTTTGTGTGTAGTGAGCTAGAAATGTGCCGAAGAAATGGGTGAAGTCGGTCACGAAGGCCAGATAGTACAGGAATATGGCGAGATCTCCCACGCCGAGTTGCAACGCGCGCATGGATTGCGCCACCAACAAAAGGATAAAACCGGTACCCAGTCCCACGATATTGCTGAAAGTTGAGTTCAGAAGTTGTTCGAGCACTCTGTCTTTAAGCATGGCCGCCCGTCGTTTTTCGTTGAGTGTGTGGAAGCGCGTAACTACGCGCCCTTCCGCTCCCGCGATCTGAATAGCCTGCACTGAGCCGAAGATTTCTCCCAGGAAACTGGTAACTGAGCCGGTAGCCTGACGGCTGGCGGTGCGATACTTTTCCAATCGCTTGCGCATGGCCTGCACCAGTGCCACTACAGCTACCAGGGGCAGAAAGATGCTGAACGTGACGATGACCCTGATTCTGAGCAAGATGAGCAAAGCGACCAGCGCGAACAAGCCCATGCCCATTAAATCAATCGTCCAGTCAACAGCGTGATCTACCTGATCAACATCTTCACGGAAACGGGTGATAGCTTCGCCGGTTGAGCCGGGTACAGCCTGCGCGCCCGGCTGCTCTAAGATGCGCGTGAGCATATTGTGGCGCAAGAGGTTCGTGATCGAGAAACGCAAGCGATTGCTCATGATGCCGCTCGACAGGATCAAGATGGCTTTCACCAGCGCTGTAGCTACAAACAGGGCGATCAGCCCCCAAATCTCAGGCGTGAGATAGCCGCTTTTCGCCAGGGCGTTAAAGAATTGCTGGATAAGCAAACCGGGAATCACCGGGGCGACGGATACGAGAATCCAGAGCGCGGATATGCTGAAATAACGTAATGGCCGGTAACGAATCAAACGCCACATGAAGACAAATGTTTTCATTGCAGTGCCTCCTGTAAACCCGTTTCCAGTAAATGAGCATAATGTGAAGTGGGATCGGAGCGCAAAGCCGCTTGCAAGCCGTGTTCAAGGATGTGTCCATCCTGCAAGACCAGAATCTCATCAGCATATTGCACGGTTGACAGGCGGTGCGCGATGATAATAGCCGTTCTGCCCTGCAACAACTTTCGCATGGCCTGTTCCATGATTTGTTCTGTCTTGAGGTCAAGACGCGACGAGGCCTCGTCCAGTATTACCAGGCCGGGATTGGTGAGAAAGACCCGCGCGCAGGCCAGTAGTTGCGATTCTCCAGCGGACAACCCCGCGCCACCTGCGCCAACCTCTGTGTCGAGTCCCTGCGGCAATGTTTCGAACCAGCGCGTCATCCCTACCTCTTTGAGCGCTGCGATGATGTGTGCATCCGCGATGGAAGGGTCGAAGAAGGTCAAATTGTCGCGCACGCTGCCGCGAAAAAGCTGCACCTCCTGTGAGACCATGCCAACGCGCTGCCGTAAATCGTGCAGGCGCGCTGCTTTGAGCGGCACATTTCCTATCGAAATTTCTCCCTCCTGTGGATCGTAGAAGCGCAGCAGTAAGCGTATCAGTGTCGTCTTGCCGCTGCCGGTGCGTCCCAAAAGGCCGAGCACGCGCCCGGGGGCCAGGCGCAGAGTGATATCAAGCAGCACCGGGTCGGTTGCCTGATATCCAAATGTCACATGCTGGAAATCGACAGCTAACGGGCCTGATGGCGCCTGCTCTCCTATTCCGTCTGCCAGAGCAGACTGGATGTGTAATAGCTGCTGAATGCGCTCGATGCCTGCCGCAGCCGCCTGTAACTCCTGGAGTTGATCGCGTATCTGTTCGATGGGTTGTACGATAAGATTGGTGTAGTAAAAGATCAGATAGACCGTACCCAGGGAAATAGTGTGAATGCTCAGTAAGTATGCGCCGATGATAAATGCGACGGCATTACCCATCGCAAAAATCGTCACGATGGTCGTCCATGTGGAGAACCCGGCAACGGCGGATGCGCGCGTGATGGGCAGCCATTTGCGCAAAAACAGGAAGAAGCGGGACATCACATAGCTGTTTGCCCCATTGGCGCGTATCTCTTCGGTACCCTCTAGATGTTCTCCCAGGAAACCAAAGAATTCGGCGCTCTTCTGGCGGTTGGCTACCCAGCGTGGCACAGCATACCTGTGAATAACTGCCAGAATGCCAAGCGCCAGGCAGATAAAGACAACCATGGTCGCGCCCAGCCGCCAATCTATACGAAACAGGAACGCGACGATACCCAGCAAAAGCAGCATGTTGCCAACCAGGTAGATGATGATTTGCGAGAAGAAGTTTGCCAGGGTATCTGCGTCCCCATCGATACGTTCGATCAGCGCTCCCGGCGTATAGGCCTGGTGAAACGTCATGTCCAGGGCGAGACAATGGGCGACCAGGTCTCTGCGCAGCCAGTTGGTGGCTGTCCATGCTACCAGTTCGCTCATGTAGGTTGCGCCAACGGTGATTGCCTGGTTCGCCAGCGCGATGCCCACGAAAAGTCCTCCAATCGCGAGCAAAGTATGGTACGAGCCTCCATAGATGGCGATATCAATAAAGGAACTCAGCAATTGCGGATTAATCAGTTGTAATGCAATGCTGATTAAGAGCAAAATCCCCATCAGCGCCACCTTCGTCCACTGCGGTCGCAGATAGGTATTCAACAAAGCGCGATAACTGCCGCTTGTTTTCTTTGTATTTGAGCGTTGCGAAATCATGCCGCTCTCCTGTTGACTGTCTTCTTCTACTCACCATACTTAAAAGCACAAAAAAACCGTGGGCGCTCATAACTGCCCACGGCTGGTTCTCGATAAACTATGTCAGGTTCAAGTTTCATCATGCATTGAAAAAGGACATAGCATCCCCATGGGCCAATGTCGCAGAGGGCTGCGTACGTATCCGCGCGCGCAGAATCTCTGCCCACGCACTCGCGCCCTGTAAGCGATACCCATAAAGGATTACCCCTTTCGCTCAAAACCGATACTGGAATGTTGTGCCTTTTATTACTGGACGATGAAAGATTAACATGAACATTAGCAGCCTGTCAAGCGTCTGCGCTCCCTTTAATTCCACCACCAATCGGATGCGTAGCGACAAATGCCGGTTGGCAACCACGTAGAATCGATGGTTGCACCACAGATGTTTAAACAGTCAGAATTATTACCTATTGCAATGAGACCGTAAAAAGAGTAGCATATTTTTGAGTGAAAAGGAAGAGTTGCTAACATCGTAGTTACGACCACTTTAACTTACCTGGTGGATGCGTGCAGAAGAGGAGCAAACGCCAATGAAAAAAACCTCTGCGGCAAAACCGAATTTACGTTTGAAAGAAGAGCGGGAACTGCGTGGTTGGTCACAGAAATATGCCGCCGACGAAATTGGCGCGGACCGTTATTATTTGAGCCGGTGGGAGCATGGTACTGCCTCGCCCAGCCCCTACTACCGTCAAAAACTGTGCGCGGTTTTCGGGAAAAACGCCCGCGAGCTTGGCCTGCTGTCCGACGAAACAGGAAAGGAAGCAGTGTATGATTTCCTTCAGAAAGAGCATATAAGCGAGGAAAGCGCTCACACGAGGTCAACTGGAAGACCGGCCACCATCTATGATCCAACATTACCTGCGCCATTATCCAGATCAGCAAAGCTTATCGGGCGTGACGAGGTGTTCCAACAACTCCGGCAGCAGTTATGCGCGGGAAATGGCCTGGTTCTTACGGCTGTCAATGGATTACCGGGCGTTGGAAAGACCACGCTGGCGGTAGAACTCGCGCACGATGAAGGTATGCTGGCGTATTTTGTTGATGGTGTTTTGTGGGCTGGCCTGGGACCAACTCCCGATGTTTTCGCTATTTTAAACCACTGGGGAACCCTGCCTGGACTGACCGCGCAGCACGCAGCGCGCTTGAAAAGCATCGAAGACTGGTCAAGAGTGCTGCATTCTATGATCGGCCAGCGGCGATTGCTACTGGTAATCGATGACGCGTGGCGCATTGAAGCGGCACTGGCCTTCAAGATTGGCGGTCCGCGCTGCGTGTATCTCGTGACAACGCGCTTCCCCAATATTGCTATGCACTTTACTTCTGGCGCGGGTGAAGCGACCGTCCTGCATGAATTGAGTACGGAAGATGGCATGGCTCTGCTGACCCGCCTGGCTCCCGAAGTAGTAAAAAATGAACCGAAAGGCGCGCGCGCCTTAGTGCGAGCGGTTGGTGGTTTGCCCCTGGCGTTGACGCTCATGGGCAAATACTTGCGCGCGCAGCAGCATGGCGCTCAGCCCCGCCGCATTCGTGCTGCACTCGAACGCCTTCAAACCGCCGGAGAACGCCTGCGTCTCACAGAACCCCTCTCGCTGCTGGAACGTCCTCTTGGCCTGCCCCGTCCATGCCCCTTTCCCTGCAAACAGTCATCGCGTTAAGCGACCGCCAGCTTGAAGAACAGGAACAACTCGCCCTACGCGCGCTCTCCGTCTTCCCGCCCAAACCAGCTAACTTTGGCGAGGAAGCGGCTGTCGCGGTAAGCAATGTGCCCGTCGAAACGCTGGATGTATTAAGCGATGCTGGCTTGCTGGAGAGCAGCGGCCCCGGTCGCTACACGCTCCACCAGACCATCGCCGGTTACGCACGCATCCACTTGCTTGATACGAGCGTTTATAGTCGTATGGCCGATTACTATGCCGCGGTAGTCACACAGCACGCCAGAGACCTTGATCTGCTCGACAAGGAAATCAATAACATTTTTGCTGCGTTAGAGGTAGCCTATACGCACAAGCAATATGCCAGCTACGTTACCTGTGTGAATGCATTCTTCCACTTCCTCTTTACCAGGGGGATCTATGTCGAAGAAACTATGCGTCATATTGAGCAAGCTATTGCGGTATCACGCGAAATGCATGATGACGCTGCGCTTGCCAATGCCCTGGTACATCCAGGCAAGACAGCATACAAGCTGGGCAGTTACGAGCTGGCCGAACAAAGCTTGCTGGAAGGGCAAGAGGTGGCAGAGCGAATCGGCGATCTCTGGCTGCTCAGCGCGGTACTCAACCAATGTGGAGAACTCTATCTGGAAGAGAGTCGCCTCGAGGAGGCGCACGCCGCGTTCCTTGAAGCCGCAACCAGTTCCGCGAAAGGCAACCAGGAGACTGCTGCTTCAGCGTTGTATGGATTGGCTCGTGTTGCCAGCGCGAGCGGAAATAGTGATGAGGCTCGTCAAAAAGGCCAGGAGAGCCTGGCTATCTACGAGTCGATGGGCCATCGTTTGACAGAAACGGTCAAAACCTGGCTAAACAACTTGTAAAGCCCAGGTTTTGACGCTATTACGAGAAAAGTTACTTCTATCCCATCCGAGGGATGGCACCGATCTGTTGATTCAGGTATCACCGGCGTAGCACGTGTGCTATCCTATTGTGATAATTCAGCGCGTCGAGTCAAACTGACCCGTAACCGGCTCCGCTCAGCAGAACCACGTTTCAGTCAGGTGAGGTATCACCTTGCGCTTGCCATAGTCATTGATGGAGCAGGAGAGACACATTTCGCGGCCAGCGCTCGCAAAAGCCAGCGCTTTGATGTGGAAAAAGGTCTCGATGGGGTCCGCCTGCGCCCGCTGGGCTTTTTCCACCAGTACGCTTATGGCCTGCTGCAAATTATCCATGCGCGGGTCCGGGTGTTGCCAGCGATAGCTATAAGCGGCGGGATCAAGCTTTCCGAGCCATTGCCACGCATCGGGCGCATTGAGCAGAGCCGAACCGGGTGGGATGAGCAGGCGTATCGAGAAATGAACGGGATCGACATGTTCGATGAAGTGCCGTTCCTCAAAAAAAGAGAGTAATTGCAAATAGCTTTCCAGCGTTTCCCAGGGCGAAAACGGCATTAATGAGGGGCGCAATGCAATGCCTGCCTCCTCCATCAATGCGAACGCTTCGACAATATCAGCGCTCGTATGGCCCTTCTCCAGCCGCAAAAGAACGTCGTTATTCAACGATTCGACGGCTGAAACAACAAAAGCGCAACCGTTCGCTCGAAGTTCGGGCAGCAGGTGACGATGCTTTAACAGGTGTTCGATCTTGATGGTAGCGTCGAAGCTGATGCCGGGAAACTCGCGATGCAGCGCGCTTGTTATACGCATAGCATGTGCCGGGCCATTGAAGAAATCGGGATCGCCAAAGGTGATATGCTGCGCTCCCTGCTTCACCTGCGCGCGAATGTCGGCCAGCGCCAGGTCAGCCGGGATGGCGAAGAAACGGCCACGATAGATCGGCGTAATGGGGCAGTGCTGGCAGGTGTGCTTGCAACCGCGTGTCGTTTCCGTGTATCCCACGATGCGCGTGGCTCCGTTCAACTCCAGCCGCGCATAGCGGTCGAGCGCGGGCAGTACGGATCGCCGCGGCTGAACCAGCGGGGCGCGCTGTAGCCAGGGCTGGCTGCTGTGCTGAGGAGTACTCACGCCGGGAATAGATGCGCTCGCGCCATCTTCCAGGGCGGCCAGGAGCTTTAAAAGTGGCTCTTCAAATTCGCCGCCAATGGCCGAATCTATCAGCCCTTGCAGCAGGTATTCTTCATTCAACGAAGCATACAGGCCATAGAAGCAGATGTGCGTCTCAGCATTGAGCGCGCGAATACGCCGCGCGATCTGCTCTCCCAGGCGCAAGGCGGTATGCATGGGTACGGAGATAGCCACAAAACGCGCTTGCCGTATCGTTTCGTCGCTTAAAGGCTCGACCGCCGTATCAACGACCGCCGGATTATACCCCGCCTGCCGTAACAATGCATAAAGCGAAGCAAGCTGGAATGGTTGATGTCCCAGCTCGTAGCAGGAGACTAGCAGGGTGTCGCCTTGCTTTCTCATTTCTTGCTTGACGGTGCGCCTCCGCCTTTCGCGCTCGGCCCCACGCCGACAGCTTCGTCATCATCGGCTTCTGGTGTCCAGCCTTCGGGCATTTTGGGCTGCGCGCCGAAGAAAAATTCTTCCATTTGCTCGCGCAACACCTTACGCGCCTCCGGGTCGCCCATATTCAACCCGTAGTGGTTGATAATCAGCGTGCTTTGCGCGGGCCACATATCCCACGCCTGCTTTGAGACATTATCGTAGATGCGCTGTCCCAGTTCGCCCGGAAACGGCGGCTTTTCCAGACCGGGAAGCGCGCGCCCCAGTTTGACGCATTGAACCATTCGTGCCATGACAGAATCTCCTGAACAATGATATAATCTTCTCTCTAAGATAGTACAGGATTGGGTAGGCTATGTCAAATATCAATATATCTTCGCCCGCCCCACGCGCCCTATTCCTGGGAATGCCGGGCAATTTTTCGCCTCCCGCGCTGCTGGCCCTGTTAAACGGCGGCGTTGATGTGCGCGCGGTCGTGCTTCCCGCGCGGAATCATCAACCGGGGCAACCAGCCCTGCGATTGGTGGAACCGCCTCTAGTGGAACCGTCTCTAAAGGCGCGTCCAATGTTGCCCATGGCGCAATCTTCGCTGCATACCTCCTCCATTGCCACCATTGCCTGGAAGCAGCATATACCCGTGTGGGAAGTTGCCAGCATGTCTGCCCCTGAAACCATCAACCTCTTCTCTCAATACCAGCCCGATGTCATGTGCGTCGCCTGCTTCTCACTCTACATACCGCGCGCTGTCCTCGATATACCGCGCCTGGGCTGTCTCAACGTCCACCCATCGCTTTTGCCCGCCAATCGCGGCCCCGACCCGCTCTTCTGGACATTCCACGACGGCCACCACGAAACCGGCGTCACCATTCACAGAATGGACGAAGGCCTTGATACCGGCCCCATCGTGACGCAAGAAAAGATAACAGTTCCAGATGGCACTCCTTACGGGCAACTCGAAGCCGGGTGCGCCTCGCTGGGCGGCAAACTGCTGGCGCGCTCGCTCTGGCAACTCTATCAAGGAACCGCTACCCTCACTCCACAAGATGAAACAAAAAGCAGCTACCTGCCCATGCCAACCGCCAAAGATTACGTGGTGATCGCTAGCGAGTGGGAAGCGCGGCGCGTCTACAACTTCATTCGCGGGATAGCTTCCCAAAGTCAGCCTGTGATACTACGAGTGGAAGGACAATCTATACCAATAACGGGTGTGCTTTCCTATAGCCGTAATCAGGCAAACTATAATGACACCAATAAAATCGACGGTATTAGCAATACGATCGAAGTGAGATGCGTTGACGGATGGGTGTTTGTAACTCGTTAATGGATCAGAAGGAAGCTTTTTCGATAGTCAGGGATACGATTGAGAAGATTTTCTCCTGCTATGTGATCCATAGAACTCCCTATTTTGGTGCCGGAGGCTTCTCGCGTGTTATTGGTCGAGCAAGCAACACCGGACAGGGCGCGTGGTCGAGCACAAAGCGCGCCACATGCCCGACTGATTTTGGCCCCAGAGTCGGACTGCCACCCACAGGAGAACGCGGGCAAATTACAATCAGATCAGCGCGCCATTCAAGTGCGTAATTCACGATTTCACGTTCGGGCCTTCCAATTCTCTGCATACGCTCCGCGCCGGGAAGAGAGCGCGTGCCTTCTTCCAGAATGTCTTGCGCCACGCTGTTCTCCGCGTTCTGCATCTGTTCGTTGCGCCGGGGATTGAGCGAGGGTGCGCGCAGGAAGCGTTCGCGCTGGCGTTCAAGCTCGCCGTGCGGGCCGCTATCGATCACATAGATCAGGCCCAGCGTAAGTTGGTTGGCAGGCAGCATACGTTTTACTGCATCGCTGATGTGTTCAATATTGGTGCCATCCAGGCAACAGAGCACTTTCATCGTTTCGCCTCCTGTCTTTGTCTTTTCTTACCGCCTGCGGCGGCGACTTGAGAGAGAAAGGGACTGCCGACCCATTCTCTCTTTTTAGCTCACCGCGAAGCGGTGAGCATTCAGCAAACAGTGGACATTGAGGAATTTAGCGCAGCAAGAGCCAGATTGTCAACGCGCCTGCCGCTAACATTACAGGTGTTACGATAATGCCAACTTTGAAATAGTCCAGCCCGGATACCTCTATATTACGCCGCCGCAGGATCAATAGCCATACAACGGTTGCCAGCGAGCCAACGGTGGTCAAATTTGGCCCCAGGTCGCTGCCGAAAATGGTGGCAGCGATAAAGCCCAACCGTGTTGTTACCGCGGCATGTTGGGCGCTTTGCAACGCCGAGGTCAGCACCACCGCCATCGGCACATTGTTGATAAGGTTGGTGCCGAGCGAGGCCCCCGCCGTGCCGATCATCACTGCTCCGAAACTATTACCGCCTGACAGGGATAGCAGCAATTGCCCGAATAGAGCTGTCAGGTGCGTATTCTCGACGGCGCGTACCAGAATGAACATGCCGGCGATAAACCCGAAAATCGACCAGGACACATGCTTGCCTACCTCCCGCACCGTCGCTTGCTTCCAACGCAATGCCCCGATCAATAAGAGCGCCACGCCTGCCAGCGCCACTATCGAGAGCGGAAATTGCGCTGCTGAGGCCGCGATATACGCGATAACAACACACAGCAAAACCCCACAGGTATAACGGAAATAGACCGGGTAGCGAAACGCTTCTGTCGCCGTTGTCAGGAGTTTGATGTCGAACTTGCCCCGCAATTTGTTACGATACAGGATAAAGAAGACCAGCATATTGATGCTGATAACCACCAGCGAGGGGATGGACAGCAGGCGCAGAAATGTCCACAGGTCGAGCTTGAATGTCGTAAGCACGATAATATTGATGGGATTGCTGACCGGCAGCAGGAACGATGCCGTGTCTGCGATGAAGGTGCAGGCAAATAAGAACGGCAGCGCAGGCAGGCGCAGGCGCGTCACCAGCGTGTAGACAATGGGCGTCAGGATCAGCGCGGTGGCATCATTGGAGAGTACCATCGAGATGAGGCTGCCCAGGATGAACACGTTGAAAAATAAACGCCGCGTGCTGCCACCGGAAAGCCGGGCCGCCTGCGCTGCCAGCCAGTCAAAGAGACCGGCCGCATCGACAAGCGAGGAGAGCGTCATCATACCCAGGAAAAAGAAAAAGATATTCCAATCCTGTAGCAGTGTCGTCAGCGCGTCCAGAGGATTAATCAGTCCCGCAATGAGCAGCAGCCCGGCTCCGGCCAGCGCGATACGCGCCTCGTCAAGCTTGAACGGGCGCATCATAATGCCGGCCAGGGTAAAGATAGCGATACATGCAATAAGCAGCGTGCTGGCGAGCGCGGGCAAGGGAAAAAACAGGAACATGCGACCCTATCATGTGATCAGTATAAAACTCTGCAAATCCACTTGCTAACTACACTCTTCAATGGCCGAAAAAGTGTCACCTGCCAAATCTCAGAGCAGAGTGTGCCTTCGCTTTAGCCGCCTCTTCCTCCCGATTTTTCGGCACCGCAGGAGATTCGAGCGAGTCGAGAAGCTGACCCGCAATCCTGGTGATGTCATCGACTGCCGCGTAGAAAGCGGCCTCGTTCGCTTTGGATGGTGTATTGAAGCCGCTGATCTTCCTGACGAACTGCAGCGATGCAGCGCGAATCTCTTCCTCCGTGGCCGCCGGTTCAAAGTTGAAGAGCGTTTTAATGTTTCTACACATTTCGTTTTGTCTCCAGTCCGAGTCTTCTTCTCATGGTATTCTCCATTGCACCAACTAAAACATTCGCACCATGTGCTACTCGACGGATTGACCATGCTATGTTATCATCCTAACCACATCATACGATACGACGATAAAGGATAGGCAAGAGAGTGTATCTAAAACGCCTGGAAATGCTGGGATTTAAAAGCTTTGCCACGCGCACCCAGTTGGAGTATAGTACGGGCATCACGGCAGTAGTCGGACCAAATGGCGCGGGCAAGTCCAATGTAGCCGACGCCGTGCGCTGGGTGCTGGGCGAGCAGAGTATGCGCCAGTTGCGCGGCAAAAAGAGCGAAGATATCATCTTTTCCGGTGGACACGGCAAAGCCGCGCTCGGCATGGCGGAAGTCTCCTTGACCCTCGATAACAGCACGGGTTGGGTTCCCTCTGAATACAGCGAAATCACGGTAACGAGGCGTAGTTACCGTTCGGGCGAGAATGAATACCTCATCAATAAACAGAAAGTGCGCCTCAAGGATGTTGTTTTGCTGCTGGCCCAGGCGCGTATCGGCCACGATTCGTATACCGTCGTCGGGCAAGGGCTGATCGATGCCGCGCTCAGCCTGCGCGCCGAGGAGCGGCGCGGCCTGTTTGAGGATGCCGCCGGTATCCGCCCCTACCAGGTGCAGCGAACCGAGGCCGAAAATCGCCTGCGCCAGACCGAACAGAACCTGGAACGCCTGCGCGACATTGTGAGCGAGATCGAGCCGCGCCTGGAACCACTGGCCGAACAAGCTCAGCGCGCCGTTGAGTCCCGGCAACTCAATAGCGAACTGCAAGAAGTCCTGTTGACCTGGTACGCCCTGCAATGGAGACGCCTGCGTTCAGCCAAAGAGCGAAGCGACGAAGCCGAGCAGTCCATGGCGCGCAAAGTGCGAGATGTGGAAGAGTCTGTGCAGGCAACCGAACAGCGCCGCGAAACGCTGCGCCTCAAGAGACAGCAGGCGCAAAGCGCCATTGCGCTTGCGCGTGAGGCCAATAACGAAGCCAACGCCGCCGCGCAGCGTATCGAGCGCGAGATCGCTGTCAGCCAGGAACGCATCGTGGGATTGGAACGCCAGCAGGAAGAACAGCGCCAGGAAGAGTTGCGCCTGCGCGAACGCCTGGTTGCCGCGCAACGCAAAGTGATCGACCTGGAAGAGCAATGCGATGTGGCCGATGAAGCCATCGACAACGATGCCGCCGCGCTGGCTACACGCGAGAGCCAGGTGGCGAAAGCGCAAAAAGAATTTGAAATGGACGAGCGACGCCTGCGTTCGTCGCAAAGCGAACTCATTCAGGTACAGGCGCGCCTGGGAGCCAGCCAGAGCGACCTGGGCCGCCAACAGAAGCACCTGGGCGAGCGCAACCGCATACTGGCGGCGCGCCGCGACACGATTTCACAGGCGCAGCAGACCATCCGCGCCCTGGAAACGCGCCTGCTCGAAGAGCGCGCCCGCCTCGACACCGCGCGAAACGAAGAGCAGCAAATCACGCAGCGCCGCCAGGTCATTAACCGCGCTATCAACGATGCCCAGCAGGAGATGGAACGCTATAAACAAAGTTTGAGCGAAGCAGAGCGTCTGAGGCGCGCCGTCTCTGATCGCCTGAACATGCTTAATAACTGGCGTACCAGCATGAGCGGCTATAGCGACGGAGTACGCGCACTGCTGCGCGCCCCGGCTGGCAAACTGAGTGGCTTGCTCGGTCCTGTCCCGCAATTGGGAGTTGCACCCGCCGGATTCGAAAGCGCCTTAGAGGCCGCGCTTGGCCCATACCTGCAAGCCATTGTGACACAAAACTTCCAGGAAGCGCGTCTTTGCCTGGACTATTTGCGGCAGAACAAAGCCGGAAAAGCCATGCTCGTCTGGTTGGAAAGCGTACCGGACTCGCATGGCAGGCGAGCCGCGGCGGAAGCCGCCGCGCTCGATGCGCTGCTCGCGGAAATGCCGGAATTGAGAGCCAACGTCAAGGGACTGGCCTGGCGCTTTATGCAGTGCGAGCCGCGCTACGTTCCCCTCTTTCAGCGCATACTGCGCGGCATTGTGATCGCCAATGATCTTGAAACGGCGCGCATAGTGTTGCATCGCCTGGAACAACACAGCGAAAGTGAGTACAGCCTTCAGTCGCTCGTTACCCTGGGCGGCGAAGTCTTGCACGCGCATGGCTGGCTGACCGGGGGCAGCAACAAAGATGGCGGCCAGCAAGGTTTGCTGGCCTACGAACGCGAATTGCGCGAATTGCCCCGCCAACTGGACGAACATGTAGCCCTGATTAACACGTCGAACGGCAGAATTAGCGAGGCGCAGCGCGCTATAGAGTCGCGGCGCATCGAGCAGAGCGCGGTGGACAAAGAACTCCAGAAAAATGCCAGCGCTATCAGCGAATATAATAGAGCTTTGATCGCAACCCAACGCGAACTTGATCGTGTCCAGACCGAGCTACAGGCAGCGCAATCGGTCGAGCAACAACTGGCCGCAGAACTGGCCGGGTTGGAGCAGGAAGTGCAGGCCGCGCTTGAACGAGTGCGCGCCCACGAAAAATCGCAGCGCGAAATGACCGGGCTGGTCGAGGAACTCCAGCGTGAGGTCGAGGAACGCACGCTGGTATTTCGACGCCAGCAGGACGAACTGGGCAGATCACGCACCACACTGGCCGTCAAACGCCAGGAGGCGAAGTCGCTGCGCCAGCAACTGGCAACGCAGCAGATGGCAGCGCAGGACTTGAAGGCGCAAATCGAGCAGCGCGCCACCCGTATGCTGGAAGCGCAGGCGCAATTCTCAGCGTTGCGTACCGCTATCGACTCGCATCAAGCGCAACTCGAACAGGCCCAGGCGCGCGCGCAGGCGCTCACCGGGGAATTGCGTCAATCTGAAGAACAGGCCAGCGAACTCGATCTGCAAATACTTGCGATCGAGCAGGAAACCTTGCACCTTCGCCAGAAGCTGAACGAACTGGAAGTCGCCTATCGCCGCTGCTTGCTGGATAGCCAGAAGGCGCGCGATGCCGTTGATACCGTGCTGCAACAATTACAGGAGGAGATGGGCGTGGCTGACCCTGCCGAACTGGCCCGTTACGCAGCTCGCAACGACCTTGAGAAAGACGGGGAAGAGGGAGATGACGAAAGTGGGGCAAGCGTACAGGTTCAAATAGCTGCTTCTGGTGAGAATACGGTGCTTTCGGAAGAAGAGGAGACGCATCTACGCAAATTACGCCGCCGCGTCGATAACCTGCGCGGTCGCCTTAAGGCGCTGGGAGGCAGCGATCCCGATGCGCCACGCCAGTACGAGGAAACGCGCGCGCGCTTCGAGTTTCTCACCACGCAAATAGCCGATATGGACTCGGCAGCCCTGCACCTGCGTACCATCATCGGCCAGTTGGACGCGACCATGGCGCGCCAGTTCGAGTCCACGTTCGAGGCGGTCAATGCGCGTTTTCGCGAGCATTTCACCACGCTCTTTAATGGCGGTCATGCCCGGCTCGAATTGCTTGCCGCTAAAAATGAGGAAGATGGCGCGGCGCGCTCTGAGGTCTCGTCCATGCCAGCCGGAGTTGAGGTTATCGTGCAACCTCCCGGCAAAAAGGTGCAGGACCTTTCGCTGCTCTCAGGCGGGGAACGCGCGCTGGTCTCGGCTGCGCTCTTATTCGCCCTGTTGGAGATCAACCCGCCGCCGTTTTGCCTGCTCGACGAAGTGGACGCCGCCCTCGACGAATCAAACGTCGCTCGCTTCTGTGAAATCTTGAAACGCCTGGCGCAGCGCACGCAATTTATCGTGATTACGCACAATCGCCTTACCATGATGGTGGCCCAGGTCATCTATGGCGTCTCGATGGGTAGCGATAGCGTCTCCCGCCTGCTCTCCATGAAGCTTGAGGAAGTTCCGGTTGGTGGTGATCGCTAAAAGCGGAAAGGTAGTGAACGCGCATCGTGGCATCATTCTTGACACCGGTCCTATTTACCCATATCCTGGCCCAAACTCCGAAAAGCTTGCATCTACCCGCGCAAATAGTTAAGATAGATGCAAACGCCAGAGGAGAAACCATACTTATGAGAGACCCGTCTAGCCCTTTGCCTTCATCCATTAGTAAAACGAATAAAGCAAAAAAACCCGCGCACTCTACTCGCCAACCTCGTTTCACCCGGCTTCGTCGCTGGATGAGAAGCCGCGTCGGGCGCATCGTTATCCCACTCGTTGCGCTATTTCTGGGAATTGTAGTAGGCATCAGTTCTCTGTTCATCTATGGACTTTCGGGCGATGGACAGACATTACCAGTCCCTGGGCCTGGCAAAACTGACATCAGTGTCGTGGCTAATAAAGCATTTATTACTTCTCTCATAAACACAAACCTGCGGCAGTCGGGCTTACCCGGCACAGTAGAAAATGTTCAGGTTGATCTTGCCAGTGGCAACCAGTTGACCATCAACGCAGACGATGCCTTTAACATAGTGGGGATTGGCTTTACCAGACACTTTACAGTGATTGTTCAACCATACATCAGCCAATGTTCGCTCCAGGTTCACGTCACCCATGCCGATTTGAGTTCAATACCCGTAACCGGTTTTGTCTCCGCTTTCGAATCGAACATCAACGAGCAGCTTCGACAAAAACCTGGCAGTTTGACCCAGGGATTTACGTATTGCGCCACCAGCGTGAGCACGCAACCTTCCGGGCTACTGCTTACCTATTCTGCCATCCCGGCATAGAAAAGTATATCAAGTGATAGATCTATCAGACCCTTCGCTGCGCTCAGGGTGACAGGAGAGGACTGCTTGCAGGTTTCTGGTAACTAGTTACCACTATACCGTTGGCGAAAGCTGCGCACAGGGTGACGGGAGAGGGCTGCATGCAGGTGACACTCGACGGCGTGCATTGAGCGCATGAAGCGGTCGCTCTGACCTCCACCAACAGGTTACACGATCTTCACGGCGGTAATACCCGTCAGCGTGCCGATGAAGATGCTGGTGCCAGCAATGGTTGGAGTCGCGAAACGGCTCACCTGTCCAACGTTCAGCGAAGCGACGACCCGCCCGCTATTCATATTCAGCGCATAGAGTGACCCGTTGGAAAGACTGTACACTGTATGACCGCCGACTACTGGCGAGCCGGCAATATTCCCGGAGGCTTGCCAGCCCTGCTGCATCTTCCCATTTGCGTCTACAGTAATCTTGAGCACTCCATTCGTGCAGGGAATAAAGATGATCGAGCCGACCGTGGCAGCGCCGCCATAGGATTGACACATGTCCTGCACTTCAATCTGCCCGCCGATTCCGCCGAGCGCATTGGCGCGCAGGGTATATCCCTTGCCGGATTTGCCCGCCGCGAAGACAAAATTGCCGGGAAGCAATACCGCACCTTGCGATCCCATATCAGCGTCATTCGCATTTTCCTGTCCCCAGGTTGTAGGCGCGAACCCATCTAACAACTTCAACGTGGGGGAGAGCTTCAGGATTGAGTCGCTGAGATCCCATTGTCCCGAGGTAATCGCCCCGTTGCCAACCGAGACGTAGAGGTTGCCTTCCGCGTCCACGCTTGCGCCAGGAGCGGCCCAGATGCCCCCTTCGCGTGGTGTTGGCACGCGGTACACAAGCAGCGCGCCCTGACCATCAGTTCTTGAAGCAACGACTCGACCAATATAGTCCGAACAGTCGCCATACAGACCGCCATAAGTGATATAGACCCTGCCGTTGGCAAGGGTAAGTGCGCCGCGCTGTTGATGCGCCACCGGGTCCATACCATCCGTATCGACCAGGCGGCGCACTTTCACCTGGCCATTCCTGACATCCAATCCTACCAGGATATGCGCCGGTCCGCTCACCTCCGCAACAGCGAACACCAGATTGGTCGCGGGATCATACACGGGCGTGCCGGTAATGCCCAGCGGGTCAATATTCCCGCAAGGGAGCGAGGATAGCGGTACAGGTGTGCCAACGTTGGTTTGCCACTGTATGTTGCCTGTCGTGGGATCAAGCGCGTAGAGCGTATCTCTCTCCGTCGCTACAATGACGCGATTGCCGACCACCAGCGGTTCCGCGTAGACCGCTCCATCCAGTTGCGATCTCCAGGTTTTGGTCAAAGTTTGCGGATCAGGGGTATTTGGGATATATCCGGTTCGCTGGTTATCACGATGATACGTAGTCCAATCAGAGGTGTTTGCGGGCGGTGTAGTTGAAGTTGCGCCCGGCTGTGGTGTTTCTGTCAATGCCAGGGGCGTAATGGACGGTGTGGATGTGGTACTCCCACCGCAGGCAGAAAGGATTATCATAAGAAGTAAGCCACTAACTGTCCATTTTCTAGAACGGGCAGCACGCGGCCTGAAAAAGCGGTTCTCCCTATATCTAACGAGAAAGGTGAGGAAATACATGGGCGTAACACAAAGCAACATGATAATGAATGCTAGAGTGAATATATCGACCATTGTGTGTTCCAATCTTTCTCACCTGCTCTCTACCCGATTTTATTGCTGGTAATGCTCGACAATCTCAGGAGGACGCTCCTGAGCATCGTCGGGGCTGAGTCCCGCGTGACGGCGCGCCCGTCTCTGGCGCAGCAAGTCCCAGCATTGATCCAGGCTGACCTCGAGTTGCTTCATACGCGCATGTTGCTCGTCATCCAGCCCGACGCCTTCCGCGTGCTGCATGAGCGCGTGTTCTTCCTGCACCAACTTCTCGATGTGTTGAAAAAGTTCTGCATCGGTCATATCAGGCTCCTTATGTTTAATCCCTCACCGGGAAGTGACTATCGTTTCCATTGCTATTCTATCCAATTGTTGACGCGAGCGCAACCTGGGTGGCACGTTCAGCTCCCGCGCTTTATCAATCTTCGTTCAGCCGGAGCGCTCGACCCAACGATGGCCGCAGAGAGACCCAGAGCATTGTTATCAGCGCGAGGGCGAAGAGGAGCACAAGCCCGGTGAGGATCAGGGTAAGCGATGAGGGAATGACTATCGCGGGCGGTACCACTTGCTGGAGAATAAAAAAATCATTGTTGCTGAAATTGGCAAAGAGTCCGCTGGCAGGAATGTTGGTGAAGATCAGCGCCGGTACGGCTGTGATAGCCAGGAGTGCGCCAAACAGTCCACCGAGAATAATCGCCGTCACATGTACTATGCCTTGTTCCCATGTCAATATGCCCACCACCTGCCGGGGGGCTGCTCCCAAAGCGCGAAAAACAACGAATTGCGCCTGGCGCGCTCGCACGCTCAGCCAGGAAGCTACGATGTCTCCCAAAAGCGCGAGCAGCAGGGTGGTGATCGCGCCCAGCGTTAAGAAGCCTGTCAGATTGCGGTACAACGGGTCGTTGTTCAGTTCGGTGATAAGGGATCGCCGGTCATACAAACTGTCGAGGCGCAGCCTTTTTGTTTGTAACGCGGCGCGTACCTGCGCTACTGCTGCTGGATCATCGCTCGTGCGTATCCATACATGATTGAATGGGGGAGTCGTACCGCCGAATGCTCCGAATTTGGCGCTCGATTCTGAAAACACACTGTAGTATGTCTGATAATCTATCAAAACGCCGATGGGTGAGGTATCATTCGCGGAATTGCCAGCGCTGGCGCTATTATTGATGCCTGGAATATGCTGTACCTCAGCTACCACAACACAGGACAGGGGATTATATGCCTCGCTATTCACCACGGTGAGGAATGTTGCGCCGGGTGATAGATGCAGCTTTTGCACCGCGGCCGCATCCACAATACAGGGAACCTGAAGGGTATTGATGGCTCGACTGCGTCCATCAATCAGTTTACGCATAAGCGAGGTCGGCGGCTGGGATGAATCTTGCGCGCTCCAGATGGAGGTTGAGGCAAAAGTGCTGGCATCCACCGCTAGAACTTGCATGGGTATGACTGGATATGATCCCAGGGTGAAGGCCCGTGCTGAATACCCAACAGTCACCGAAGTGACGCCCGCAATAGCGCGATAGACCGTCATTACATCTTGCAGTGATAATTTGTCAGCGTCGGTGGGTATAATCCCGCTGAAATCCGTGCCTACTTCAAAATTGGCGATAGCCGTAATGCGCTGTGCCTGTGACGAGTTAAATATCAGGGCAAAAATCACAAATGCGATGGCGAAGGCGGGCAGTAAGGTTGTACGCGCTGAGTAGCGTGGAGACCGCGCCATTTGCGCGAGCGCGAGCATAGAGACCGCGCCACGCCCACGCATGACTGCCCCGGCTCCCAGCCTCAAGAGTAATGGAAAGAAGCGTAAGAACAAAATCATGATGGCAAAGATGAAAAAGATGGAGGCTACGATGGTCAGGGGAGCCAATAACAGCGTTTTTGCGCTGAGGTCAAGTTGATTCCCCAGCCTGGTCAGGTAAAGCGAAAGTCCAGAGGCGGTGAGCGCGATAATGGCTGCGCCGCCATCGAGCCTGAGGTGCTGCCACAGTGTACCACGACCTCCACGCGCCGATTCGCGGCGCAACGAGAGTATATTCATGCCTGCCGCTCGTCTGAATAACAAACTGAGCGCAACCAGTATAACGAGGGCAGTGAGCAGGGCGTACCAGCCGACATCCAGTAGAGCCTGCGCCGGACGACTCAGGACGAGGGTAATAGCTCCCTGTGCTTGCGGTCCCATCAGGCGCAGGGCAACGGTAGATACAGCAAAAAGCGCAAGCGGCGGACCAACGACAAGCGCGATAATAGCCAGCCCAACCCCCTGTGTAATCAGACACGCCATTACCTGCATCCTGCTTGCGCCGCGACTGCGCAGCACCGCGTTAGCCCCTGCCTGGCGCTCGACAAGAATATCGGCCATCAGGCTGATGAAGAGCAGGATAAGAGCGATTACCTGTAAAGCGAGCATGGCGGCGGGAACGCGAAAAACGTCAACGCGATTGAGA
>DAHVFL010000160.1 GCA_027316975.1 Chloroflexota bacterium
ATCTACACGTCTGTATCGTGTCTGGCCAGACGCTCACTTGCCCACCATTCTATGGCCGGAGGCTTTCGGGCGATTTCTATTGTTCTGTTCAACGCTATTTCACAAAAGGGATGATGTATGTCTAACCAGGAATGGAGCCGGGCCATGCGCGCCATCTGGCTCCTTAACACCATCGAAGTAGATTTAAGCCACCTCGGCATACCCTTGATGCGTGTTCCCGCCAGTATGCGTGACCTCGGTGATGCGCTCACATCGATGAGCCAGCAGGACCGTCACCTCATCGAAGATGAACTCAGCAACGCCCATGCATCGCTCGCGCAGGTGGTTGGCGAACTCCAGGCAGGTATGGCAGAAATAGAAACACTCCTGCGCCAGCCGTCTCCGGTCGAGCAGGCGGAGACCGTTTCACAAGAGAATACGGAGAGTACAAGGAGCGCAGTATGGCAGAAATAATGACCGCTCGCGAGGCGGTAGAACGCTATATCCACACAGGAACCCAGGTGTGCTGGGGTGGTTTTAGCTATACACGGCGTCCATTCAGTATTGCGCGTGAGGTTATTCGCCAGCGCGACCGCATCAAGCACCATTTCTGCACTATGAATGGCGGCGCGTCCGTTGAAGAAGCGCTGGCCGCCAATGACCTCATCTCTCGTATGGAAACGACCTATATTGGTCTGGAGGGCATCCAGCCGGTTGCCAACAGCATTCGCCGCCGCATCCAGGACGGCTCCATTCCCCTGTTTGAGGACTATAGCAACTACGGCTATGCCACCCGCACCATCGCGGGCCGTTTCGGCTGGCCCTTCGCCCCGCTGATGGCCGAACTGGGCAGCGATGTGCCGGAATATGATGTCTTCGGCAAAGCCGGACTGCGCGGCAAAAACACAGACGGCAGTTGGATTGATCCGCGCATCCCACCTAAGAAATTCGCCGGAAGCGACGATCCCTTCGACGGCTGGGGCCTGCGCCCGCACGCATTCGAAGGCGGCGACACCACAGCCAACAAGACCAACCGCCTCGACAGGACACGTGAGTCCGATAAATATACCGGCACACAGGGCGTCAAAGTTATGCTTGTGCCACCCATCATGCCTGAAGTCACCGTCATCCGCGCGCAGCGCGTCGCTACCGACGGCACAGTACGCATGGAAGGCATCAACGGGCCAGACGCGGAACAGGCCATGTGCGCCAGGGTGCTGATCGTCGAGTGCGAGCAGATTGTGCCATCCGACGAACTGCGCGCCGCCCCCGAACTGAACCACCTGCCCGCGCATATCACTACCGCCATCGTAGAACAGCCATTCGGCGGCTATCCCTCAGCCGTGCCAAACTACTACGACTATGACTGGGACTGGTTCGTCAGCTATGGCCGGCTCAACCGCAAGAGCAAGGAAGAGGTCAGGGACTACTGGACGCAGCACGTCGTGGATACAAAGGACGACTGGGATTACTTGCAGCGAGTCGTAGGAATGAACCGCCTGTTCGAGTTACGCGCCACGCCCGCCTATGGGTATCGCGCCGACCTCAAACGGCCCATGTAGCAAGAGCGTAGAACAGGAGCAAACAATGCAACAAATTTCCGATGAAGTCTACGATGCCTATCTTCACGAACGCGGACTAACACGCACCCGGTACACCTCGATGGAACTGCTGGCAGTAGCGGCGGCGCGCGAGGTACCCGACGGCGCTTTCGTCTTCGCCGGCACGGGTCTGCCGCTACTGGCTTCCATGCTCGCGCAGTTCACAGTCGCACCCAACATGACATTGATTATGGAAGCGGGTATCGTGGGGCCGCATGTCGAACACCTGCCCATCTCGGTCTCTGACCCACGCGGCTGCCTGCATTCCAGCATGGTCTCCAACATGGCCGATACCTTTGGCACAACCGCCCTGCGCGGCTACTGCACGGTCGGCATGTTGGGCGGCGCTGAATGCGATATGTACGGCAACCTGAACTCGACCATTATCGGCGGATACTGGCCTGCCGGGGTCTCCGAGACAGGCAAGGGGCCAGGCGTGCGGTTCGCCGGGAGCGGCGGCGCGAACAACATCGCATCGTTCGCCGATAAAGTGCTGGTGACGATGGTACAGGAAGCGCGTCGTTTTCCTGAGCGTGTCGAATACATCACCAGCGTAGCGGGAACGCGCGGCCCTCGCGATAAACACGAGTCGCGCTGGGACTACGGCCTGGGACGCGGTGGTGAGCTGGTCATGATTAGCGACCTGTGCATCATGCGCAGCAACCAGGAGACGGGTCTGCTGGAACTCGACGCCGTCTTCCCCGGCATCAGTGCTGACGATGTAGTGAGCAACACCGGCTGGAAACTCGATGCTTCCAGAGCCAAAGAGTTCAAGCCACCCACCGAAGAAGAACTCAAGGCGCTGCGTATGCTGGTTGACCCCAGCCGCATCTACCTGGGCCGCAAAAGCAAACGCGAAGCAGCCGCCCAGCAGAAGTAGTTTTAGTATCACAAAAGGAGTCTCAGAATGGCCTTGCGGCCATTCTGAGACTCCTTTTGTGATACTATGAAGATGATACTTGTTACTATCTAGTACTACAACCGTAGTTATGAGGGCGCATGAGAGCTTGGACGAGAGCGTCGTCGGAGGGCACGTTGGCGGTAATGGCTCTGACGGGCCCGGAAGCGCTTCTTCCTACGAAACAGCGACCAGGCCAAGCGCACCTCGGGCGAACGCACGGGTAAAGGCAAGGCAATCGCTAATAAGCGACGCACTTCCGGCACCGTCAACCCGGCAAGCTCATCGGTTGCAGAGCTTTTTTTTCCTGCTCGCGCCGCTTGATGCTGGCCAGCCAGCCATGAGCCATCATCGAGAGGGTAATGTGGCGATACCAACTGTGCCAGAAGCGCACCTCATACTGATCCAGGCCCGTCTCTCCTTTGGCCTCTTCGATGCACTGCTCGACCGTGTAGCGGGTGGAGGCCACACGCACCAGCGTCGCAAGCCCGGTCTTGGCTGGGGCGTAAGCCAGGTAATAGGCCAGCTTGCCCGGAGCGCTCTCCGAGCGACGTGAAAGCAGCCAGATGTCAGGGCCAGGCAATTGATCGCGACTCTCTACCACCCGCACGCGCGCCCAGTGATAGGTGATCATCCCCTTTTCCCCCTCGACCACCGCCAGCCGCTTCCAGGAAGTCGTGGGCAAGCTGGCGATGATCTCGCTCACCATGCGTGCAGGCGTTCCGCCTTTGGCCACCCGCGGTGCGTGCCGTGGTCGCCCACCCGTCTGCTGCTGTGGCTCCTGGACCTCTGGCCGCTCGGTCCACACGCGTGTGTTGGCCGAGACCGCCAACACGTAGAAGCGACCATGCGCCTGGATCGTTTCGCGCAGCCGCGGCGAGTCCCCGTAGACCTCATCTCCCGTCACCCATCGCATGGGAACCCCCTGTTCCCAGGCATGTTCCAGCATCGCGATGGCCTGCTGCGGCTTGGTGGCAAAGCCCACCTCCTCTGGCACGTGCGCCTGCGCTCTTCGGGTCCGATCAGCGGCCCACGCCTCCGGCAGATACAGACGCCGGTCCAGGAACACATGGGCATCCCTGGTCGCGTAGCTCAAGACTGTGGCCACCTGGCTGTTCTCGCGCTTGCCCGCCGTCCCCGTGTACTGCCGCGCCACTCCCACCGAGCGCGTTCCTTTCTTCAGAAAGCCCGTCTCATCCACCACCCCGATGCCCTCTGCATCCCCAAACGTCTCGCTCACGAACTCTTGCAGTCGATCGCGCGCCGCATCCGCATCCCACGGCACTCGGTACAACAAGCGCTGCATGCGATCGGGAATGCGATCTCCCACCGCTTCGGCCACCTGCCAACTATTCTTGCGCTCTGCTTCGGTCAACAATCCACGCAGGTATTTGCGGGCTTGCTCCCGCGACTCGCTGCGTTCAAACAGGTCGGCAAAGCGCGCGTGAAACGCGTCAAATTCCTCTTGCCACTGCTTCAATTCTTCTTCCGTCATGCTCTTCCTCCCACTCAGATTCTCTCCTACTGAATCTACGAGTGAGAGCTAGCTACGGTTGTAGTACTAGAAAGGCACCCAATTGAAACTACGTTTTGGCGTCAAAACTGCCCCTCAGAACACGACTTACGAAGCTATGCAGCGTGTCTGGCTCGAAGCTGACACCGTTCCATCAATAGAGCACGCCTGGCTTTTCGATCATTTCATGCCCATTACCGGGGATAACACGGGACCCTGCCTGGAAGGCTGGTCGCTTTTGAGCGCGTTCGCCGCGCTGACCAAACGCCTGCGCGTCGGCTTGATGGTGACAGGCAACACCTATCGTCACCCGGCGGTACTTGCCAATATCGGCGCTACCGTTGATATCATCTCAAATGGTCGCCTGGATTTCGGCATTGGCGCGGGCTGGAACGAGACCGAGCATTCCGCCTACGGCATCCCACTCTATAGTCCCGGCGAGCGCATCCGCCGTCTGGGCGAGGCCTGCGAAGTAATTAAGCGTATGTGGTCAGAAACCGCGCCCGACTTCGACGGCCAGTACTATCAACTGAAACAGGCATACTGCGAACCAAAACCCATCCAGAAACCCTACCCGCCCTTCGTCATCGGTGGCAGTGGCGAGAAACTCACCCTGCGGGTAGTCGCGCAATACGCCGCCATCTGGAACTACGTCGGCGGCGGCGTTGAGACCTTCAAGCAGAAAAGCGCCATCCTGGACAACCACTGCGCCGCCATCGGTCGCGACCCCAAAACCATTGAGCGCTCTATCCAGATCATAGTCAACCACAACAATCCGGCAGACACCCTCAATGAGATACAGCCATATATAGAGGCTGGCGCAACTCACATCATTTTGAATTTAAGAGCGCCCTATCCCGAAGGCATCGTTCACCGCATCGGAGCTGAGATAGCGGAGCCGTTGATTGCGGAATTTGAGTAGATTTCCGGTTATCTGATGAATTTTAACGATCGAAAATGATAATATGCATGACCCCGTCCTGTTGAATTGTGCCGACAGATGGAGGAATGGAGGTGTCCCGTCCTGAAGGGACAAGGGGCGGATGCGGGGATGGGTGGGGGCCTTGTGCTTGTCCTCGTGGCAACTGATTCGCTGGGGTTCCGTGAGGCCTGATAGTCGCACTCCCACGAGGACAAGCACAAGGCCCCCTCATCCACCCCACCCAGCTCCTTGTCCCTACAATGACGAGCGAACGGTTCGTTTCATTATCTCGTTTGGTTGTCAAAATTCATCAGGATTCGTGAAATGCAAGTGTTCCAACACATTTTTTAGAAAGGATACGTATGGTTTCATACGAGATTTATCCAGGTATAAACTCCAATCCGGCAATTCTCGGTGGAGAAGCCGTCATTGCGGGCACGCGGATACCCGTTTCACTTCTCCTCAGCCACCTTGCGAGTGGCATGAACATAGACGAAATCGCCTACGAATACGATCTCATCAAAGAGAACATCTACTCAGCATTAGCTTACGCTGCCAAACGAATCGAAGAGGAAACGATTACTCATCCATAAACACTTTCCCCGTATTTCCATCCACTGTAATCACCTGTCCATCCCGAATGCGGCGCATTGCGCCATGCACATTGAGAACGGCGGGGATGCCGTACTCCCTGGCAACGATTGCTCCGTGCGAAAGTTGACCGCCGACCTCCAGCACAAGACCGCTCACCAGCGGGAAAACGGGTGTCCAACCGGGGTCGGTCGCCTGGGTGACAAGTATCTCACCGGCATGTAAGCGGGCGGCTTCGCGTGGGTCGCGCACGATGCGAGCAACGCCGCGCGCCCAACCACCGCTCACGGCTATGCCTTCAAGTACCGTTGCCTCTTTCTCATCTTCCACGACAGGTTCTCCACCCGGCCCGATTACATCCGGTGGCACTACCGTAAACCAGTATTCATAAGCCAGGCGGCGGTTCGCTACAAGCTCATGTAGATCATGCCTCAGGGCCAAAGGGTCTCCCTCCGCGACCAGTTTTTCCAGCTCGCTCACAGTCAGGAAAAAGATGTCGTCCGGCTGCGACAACCAGCCGCGTTCCGTCCAGCGCTGTCCTAAAAGCGCGAAGACCTTGCGCGTGGGGAACAGGTACTTTGTTACAGCGTAGCGAGAGTTGTCACGCACGCGCACCGCGTTCTGTGCCTTCGCCAGCACCCCGCGCAAGATTTTGCGACGCACCAGTCCAGGCCGCTTTTCGACCAGCACAACCGCTTCGTCACGCCTCTGCCGTTGACGCCGTTCGGCCTCTTCAGGATGAAGCGTATCGCCTGCCTGTAAATAGCCGGCCAGCAACTCGATCACCTGTTGCGGAGCTTCGGCCCAGCGTGGATGCAGCAACTCAACCTCATTGGGACAGCGATGTCCATGACGCTGCAAAAAAGTCTCGAATTGTTCCATGAATGGTCCAGCTTCAGATATCTGTTGTAATTTCGCCAGGGCCTCTTCGGGATTTGTATCAAACACCACACTCGCCAGTCCTGCGTCACTCAATGTCTGTGCCATGCGCGAGAGCATCGGCCCCACTTCCGCGCTGTATACGCCGGCAATACCTGTTACCAGGTCGTGCGTTATTTCTTTGCGTTTCGCCCACCAACCTACCAGCCGCTCCAACAAACCAAACAGAACTGCTGATGGTATGCTAACCGCGATATTCTTGCTCATGACGTATGCGCCACGCTCGCTCCACGCGGGAATCCCCTCCGCCCATACAGCGCGATCATCGAGGTCTTGCAAATCACGCCGCATGAAGTCATTGACCCAGCTATCGATTTGCGAGAAAAATTGTTCTGGTGTCTGCTTCGCGCCCTGCTTGTTGCCTTTTTTCCGTTGTTGAGACAACATATGCAGCAGCGACGGGATGCGGCGCGTCAGTCTCCACGGACGAAACTTCCCTTTCGGCTTATGCTTTCCTCGACGGTTACTGCCCCACATCTTATCTATGATAAAGGACGGCAGGCCATAGTCCTCTGATAACATATGCATCACCGCGCCCTCGTTAATATAGAGGCGTCCATAAAAGCGGCGCGCCACCTGTGGCCCTGCTTGCTCAGGATCAGTGTTCTGTCCCATGATGAGCGGAAAGCCCGTCGAGGTGAGCGGAGTAACTGGAAAGGGCAGATTTTCTCCAAAGTTCGTGCGCGTCCATAGATCAAACGGCTGAGGCGGTTTTTCATTTCCACGATCCCATTCATCATCGCCTGGAGCAACGGGTGTCTGTACAATCCCCGCCTTTTGCCCATCTTTTGTAATGCTGGCCGCAAGCGCCGTAATGGGTCGCGCTTGTATTATATAGAGTTTCCCGCCGGCAATAGCCCACTCAATATCTTGTGGCATCCCAATAAGCGATTCGATCTCGCAGCCAGTTCTGACAATCTCCCCTATTTGTTCGCTTGAGAGCGCGGCGCATGCACGTTTCTGGCTATCAACCTCTACCTCGCCAGTACCCCCGGCAACCGGCACCGTCATGATGGCTTTCTCCCCCACCTGCATTTGCCGGATCGCACCCGTCGCTTTATCCACCACGATCGTATCTGGATTGACACGCCCGCCCACAATCGCTTCTCCCAGACCCCAGGACGCTTCGATAATCATTTCGTCACGCGCACCTGTCACCGCATTCACCGTAAAGAGAATCCCTGCTACGTCAGCTAAAACCATTTGCTGCACAACCACCGCCATGCTTGCGCTGCCAGCTTTAATGCCCTGCCGCGCCCGGTAGGCCATTGCGCGAGCCGTCCACAAAGACGACCAGCAACGCTTCACGGCCATCACTACCCCTTCTGTTCCCTCGATATTGAGATAGCTTTCCTGTTGACCGGCAAAAGACGCGCCGGGCGAATCTTCAGCCATCGCCGACGACCGCACGGCGACGGCTCCCTCCCCAATTTGCGCGTATGCAGCAAAAATGGCGTCAGCCAACTCTTCGGGCATCGAACCTTGTTCAATCAACGCGCGAATCGCCTGCGAAGCTTGCTCAAGCGAGCCGGGCTTCTGTCCATCGATATGTTCAACACACTCATCAATGGTAGCTCGTATTTCATTGGCTATAAGAAAATGCTCATAAGCGCCTGTAAGTATGACAAAACCCTCTGGAACGGGTAAATTCGCCCGCGTGAGAATACCAAGATTGGCCGCTTTCCCTCCCACCCGCGCGATCTCATTTTGCTCTACTGCTTGCAAACAACGTATCCATTCCATAACAGACTTACCTTTCCCAGGAGCATCATTCCTGGCTCTTTTCTCTGGCGGCGCGTATTAGCAAACGAATCGCCCATTCAACAGTGTCGGCGGCAACCTCACCCGAAAGATTCAGATACTCTTTGAATGCTCGAATCATAGCCGAAGATGTCAGTACCAGCACCATGTTGCGCAGGCGCACTCTGTCCAGCTCGTTCAGAGGCGCTAACTCGTCGGCCAGCGCATTTTCGAGCATTTTGATACGTAGGGGCAGTGCATCTTTACGAATCTTGCTGCCCAGTTCGCTTACAGCCACAATTTTGATTGCCTCGTCCATATCTTCGGCTTTGACGAAACCATAACGCGAAATTGCCAGTAGATCATCAAGGGAACGAGGCGGCTGCATAGAAGCCAGCCCCATCTTCTGCATCAGATAACCGCCAAGAGCGGCCACCAGCTCCTGCTTGTTGTGAAAATGGCGATAAATGGTCGGTATCGAAACGCCCGCTTCACGCGCAACCGCAGGAATAGACAGCCCCGCTACTCCCTGACCGATGGTTCTAACCAGCGCATCCAGAATCTGTTCTCGTGTCCTGTTCATCTGCTCCTGTCGGAGACTGCTACGATACTTTTTTTTCTCATTCATGATACGAATCATATCGTAAATATACGAACCATGTCAAGATCATTAAAAATATACCTGAATGAGAAATGGAGCGAGGGAGTGAAAAAGATTGAAACGCGTGCCAACCGCATTTAGAAAACCATTGAGATGGTTGCTGTCAGCAAAACGCGCTACCTGTAGCGGTGTAATATCCAGCCTACACGCTTTTTCGTCAACAAGAGATCCTCTTTTCAGGGCAATCGCATCTAAATAACCCCATCCAGAACGTGTAAGAGGTAGGAGGTGTCCCAGCCAGCTTTGAGCCGCTTGGCATGGATGCCTACGCGAGACGAATGGTCCTGGCGCAAGAGATTGAGAGTGATGTGGCGCAGTATCGCCAGATTTTCATCGGCATGTCCAAGTCGCACCCGTGACTCATCTTCGCGAAACGCGACATCGAGGACCCAATGCAGGCTGTTTTCTATCCCCCAATGACTTCGGACAGCGGTAGCAAACGTGCTGACGGCAGAGAAACTGAGCAGGAAATAGCGGGTTTCTCTGCTGACGACGTCTTTGATCCGCCGTTCGGATCGCACCATGCCAATC
>DAHVFL010000161.1 GCA_027316975.1 Chloroflexota bacterium
TAGGTTTTTTAGGAAAGGGGCCAGCGAGTGGGAGGTGTCATCCTGAGCGCAGCGAAGGATCTCTCGTCGGCAGCACGCAGATCCTTCGCTGCGCTCAGGATGACACCTCTGGCGATCGGCGCATTTCAAGAAACCTCCCAGTGAAAGCCGTACAGGGTACGGGCCGGGCTTGCCCCCGCCCTGGTGTTCCCACGCATGTGATGCAAAAACGTGACGCTCATTGGTCGCCCTGAAAAGTCTTGACTTTGCCCGCCCATAGGAGTACCATGGCATCGCCGGGTAACAAGAGTTACCGCCACTACTTCAAATTATCGGGGGTTTCAATTCATGCACGAGCGGGAAGCTATGCGTTGGTTACAACTGACGTATAAGGTACCCAGTGAGCCTTCACAAAAACGCGTTTGGGTCTGGCGCCGGCTACAAAACCTGGGCGCATTCGCGCTGCAAAACTCGGTATATCTCCTGCCATTTTCGGAAGAAGTCGAAAAGCAATTCCGCCAGCTTGTCCAGGAAATTCGCGAAATGGGAGGCGAAGCAAGCATCTTCTCGGTGGAAGCGCTGGATATCGCCGACGAAAAACGCATCCTGCAAATCGTTACCGAAGCGCGCAATAACGAATATGTAACCGTCGTCAAAGTTTGCAAACGCTTCCTCGCAAAGGCTTTGACCGTCGTAGAATGCCAGGGCTGGAACGATCAAGTACACGCCGAGTTCGCCGAAGTGCTGGAAAAGGTGCATGTGCTCTTCCGCACAGCCAAACGCCATGACATGCTCGGCTCCCTGACCGCCACCAGACGCGCCGATGCCGCCGAATCCCTGTCCGCCTGCGAGCAAATATTCCGCGTCCTGCTCGACCAGGAATACCTCAAAGCCCGCCGCATCCTGGAACAACACGACGACCTGCTGCCCGGTGATAGTAGCAGCGAGCACACCAGTCCCAACTCTTCGCTTGTAGCACAGACCGAACAAAAACAAGCTAGCACTGTTGCAGACGAACCGGGAATACCAGAGTTGCCGATTTAACTTCAATTATCGGGATGCCAACTAATCCAGCGCTGCATTGCTTCCCTTCTCTTCTGCGCAATCCTGGCAAGCTCATCACACCGTTCCTCAACCTGGGCAATCGAGGTATTCAGTATTATAATTCAGAGGATGAGATCGAAAGATTTTGTACAGTGATAGCATCGCTTATATGATGCTGGATAAAGCGTTTTTTGCTTGACATATTCACTATTTACTTCTACAATACCTCTAAACTATCCAGAATGTGTTAAGAATTGACCACTCATAAGGAGTGTCAATTATGGATGACCATATTGGACAAATATTAGGAAGATACCGCCTGGTTCGACTCATTGGAAAGGGTAACTTTGCCGAGGTCTACCTGGGAGAACATGTGAGTAACGGCAGTCTGGCGGCTGTCAAACTGCTGCATATCAAGCTCACCGATACCGATGATTTGAAAAGCTTTATCAACGAGGCTCGTATTACCCTCCTCACACATCCTAATATTGTGCAGATACTCGATTTTGGCATCGGGGAGAACGATATCCCTTTTCTAGTAATGATCTATGCTCCTAATGGCACCCTGCGCTCTCGCCACCCCAGGAAGACGCGCCTGTCCCTGGCAACGGTTGTTGGCTATGTCAAGCAGATCGCCACCGCCTTACAATTCGCGCATAATCGTGAACTGGTTCATCGCGATGTAAAGCCGGAGAACATCCTGTTGGGAGCAGAGGGTGAGATCCTGCTGAGTGATTTTGGCATTATGGCAGTGGCCCAAAGCACTCGCTCCCCCAATACCCAGGTTAGCGCCGGAACCATCTACTACATGGCTCCTGAACAGATTGAGGGCAAGCCGTGTCCGGCCAGCGACCAGTATGCACTGGGTATTGTCGTCTACGAATGGTTATGCGGAGAGCTGCCCTTCCGGGGCACACTCAATGAGATCGCAATCCAACATGCTGTTGCTGTGCCTGACTCCCTGTTCGAGAAGGTACCGGACCTCTCCCCAGAGGTGGAGCACATTATCAGGAAAGCGCTGGCCAAAGATCCCAAAGAGCGCTTTCCCACGATCTCGGCTTTTGCGGATGCTCTGGAAAGGCAGCACATATTAGAACTACTGGCTCTTTCAGGTATCACCATCGATTCTTTATTACTTGAATTACACATATCTACCTCAAGCGAAGACGAGGTTGTGGGGCTAGCACTATTTTCGTTAGACAATATCGATGCCGGTGCAACTCATACAGAGGTGGAGCACATCGTCAGGAAAGCGCTGGCGGAAGTTCCCAAAGAGCATTTTCCCCAACTGGTAGATCTAGCTGATGCAATGAAACAGGCGGTTCTGGCAAGGACCACTGAAGCGAGTGAAATGCTTGCTGTGTCCCCTCCCTCTCACGTAGCTCGCTTTGAAGAGCATCCTTCACTGCTTGAGCTTCGCAAATTGAACTTCGGTGAAGTTGAGCAAACCAACACGAATGCGCGGGCGGATGATCCCAATTTTAACTTCCGTGAATTTGAGCAAGCCATCAGGAAAGCGCTGGCGGAAGTTCCCAAAGAGCATTTTCCCCAACTGATACATCTGGCTGATGCAATGAAACAGGCGGTTCTGGCAAAGACCAGTGAAGCCAGTGAAATGCTTGCTGTGTCTCCTCCCTCTCACGTACCTGGCCTTGAAGAGCAAAAACTAGATCTGCTTTCTCTTTTCGACACAACAGAGACGATACCGCAACTCAACCACAGACGCCGGAGGATTCGCCTTCAACAATTCACTTTACCAATTCAGTCACTACGGAAGATGAGCTTAAAGACTTCTTCATCCTCTACAACCGTGCTGATCGTTCATGGGCATGGTGGATCACCTGGCAACTGGCACATGCGAATTACTCGGTTATATTCCCGCCCTGGCATCTTCATACAGCTTCTAATTTTAAGCTGGAGCTACAAAAAGCTGCGGCAAAGGCAAAGCGAATTCTTTTAATTCTTTCCCCAGATTGTCTTAATGCCCTTGATGATCCACCCATTGATATCAAGATGCTTAAACGAGGGAACAAGTTGCTGCCGATTTGTGTACGAGAATGCGGAAACCAGTTCAGACTTCAGCTTGATTCATTACTTCATATCGATTTGACTGGCGAAGATAAACCAGGAGCCCTGGCAATCCTATTAGCAGGCATAAAGGATGAGAGTATCAAACTGCCGGAAGACGAACCTTCTTTCCCTGGTAGCACTAGTAATCAGACTGTAACCGGGGAGCCACCCTTTCCTCAAACGGCACATACATTTAGCCAGAGACATCCTATAGGAAAAGATGATCTGACAACCCCATCCGCTCCTGTAATTCCCAGGCAAAGTATTGAAGTATTTTTCTCTTACTCGCATAAAGATAAAAAATACCGGCACGAGTTAGAAAATTACCTGATTCATCTGAGAAGGCATTCTTCAGCCAGAGCATGGCAGATCAAAGCATGGCATGACGGAGAAATAAGAGCAGGAATTGATTATGCCAAGGAGATACTCAAGCATTTGAGCGAGGCCCATATCATTCTACTACTCATTAGCCAGGATTTTATAGCATCTGATTACTGCTTTAATATCGAGATGATGAAAGCTTTAGAAAGGCATGATAAGGGTGAGGCACGCGTTATTCCGATTATTTTTCGAGAGGCAATGTGGCAATCTACTCCTATTGGAATACTGCAAGCTTTACCAGCAGGAGCGAAGCCTGTAAACTTGTGGGACAAGCGTGAGAAAGCTCTCATGAATGTTGCCGAGGGTATCGAGAAAGAGATCAAGAAATTACTCAACACCTCCTAACTTCGCCGCTTCATATTTATTTGGATCATTTTCTCCATACTAAAAAGGGTGAACCAGTTTTTGTGACCAAAATCATAGTAATTTCCCCCGGTTTTCTTGTATAGTATGAATATGCAACCAGAGGACGTGTGCCTTCGTATAGTATAGTGTAGGTACACACAACATTGGTACTCACTAAGTATCAAAGGAAAAAAGCTATGCAGAACCAGAAATATGTTCGACAATCCAGCGGCGCGCAGGCCATCGCCATTGACACCCACGCGGAACTGGTTAAAATGCGTTTACTTCAACTCATGGCAGTCATTTTCACTGCCGCTTTTGCCGGGGGACTCAGACTCATCTTTATCCACTAAGCATAAAGCGACAGTTTATATACAAAGGGCATCTCTTGCGAGATGCCTTTTTAATTCTCTGTACTTGCCGGACCATATTGCTTGCCATGGTCTTGCGAACTTGCGCTAGAATAGGTACAATCCATATAACTTCACAAATCAGACGTGGAAGCGAGAGTCAATATTTATGAACTCACCGGTCTCTGGTTCGAAAACCACTATTGCAGCACAGCCACCTCGCGATGCCACACCGCGCCGCCTGATTGTAACGGCGGGAGTGGTAATATTTGCTATTCGTGATTGGTCTTTATGGGTATTATTGCGCGATAGTCCCTGGGGACCGCCTATGCGGCTGGTTTTAGGCTCGGAATCGGTCACGGACGCCGTTGATCGTACCATCGAAGCAGTACTCATGTGGCCGAACGAAGCCGCCTTATTCCAGTTGAAAGCAGGCTGGCAAGAACAACAGGTCTACGTGTGGGGCAGCACTGAGCAAGGCACATCCGTCTCGCTGATCCACAGCGTTCTGCTGCGCGCCAACCGTGATGAATTGCGTCCCAACCTGCACACGCACCCCGTGCCAAGCCTGCGTGTCGGCTGGAAATCGGTAGAGAAGATCGAAACAGGCCAGCACGAACTGGATGCAGAGATACATTCCGTGCTGGAAACGGCTCTCCATACCCTGCGCTCGCATATCCAGCGCAACCCGGAAATCGTGCTGGGCTTTCTATCCGACATGGGTTCCATGAGCCAGGCCAGCGGCGACGAGTGGTGGAACTTGAGCCTGCCAGGCAGATCAAGTAAAGACACGCGCCCCATCAGTATCGTGCGCGAGCCATCCGCCGGAGATGGCATACTCACTTTGGCCGAAGCCGCTTTACTCTACCGCGCCTTCTTCCCACCCGACGAGCAGATCGACCTGTCGAACCTGAGGCGGCGTTTCCTCTCCTCAAAACACCTGGAACCACTGAACGAGGAACGCCCGGTGCGCGGCAAAGAATTGGACTGGCGGCGCGTCAGCAAAGCCTACCGCTACCACACTAACCAGTAGCGACACCCCTTGTGGGTGTCCCGTCCAACTCATCCGCAAAGCGTGTCGCTACTTATGGAGGATATTTTTCATGGCAAAAGTAACAACAGGCACAGGCGATACCGGCTACACCGGGCTGCTGGGCAAGCAGCGCGTTCCCAAGTATGACGCGCGCCCCGACACATTCGGCACGGTTGACGAAGCAACCTCCGCGTTAGGACTGGCGCGCGCTATGGCGACCGATGCCGATGTCAAACAAATCATCTACCAGGTACAGCAAGAGTTGTATCTTTTAATGGGCGAACTGGCTACACCGCCCGAAAACTACGAAAAAATGGGCCTGCGCATGACCATTGAGCACGTGCAGCGACTGGAACAGGTCGAAAACGCCCTCAAAGAAGAAGTAGAGATTCCCAACAAATTTATCATCCCCGGCGACTCGCTCGATGGGGCCGCGCTTGACCTCGCCCGTACCATAATTCGCCGCGCCGAACGCATGGCGGTCAAATTACTACACGACGGCGTCATCCAGAATGGCGAAGTCGTGCGCTACCTCAATCGCCTCTCCGATCTCATCTTCATCCTGGCCCGCTACATCGAGGTCAAATCATCCCTGGCAGAACTTCCCGGTACCCAATAGTGCATAAGCACAGGTCGTTTCTTGAACTTTAATAGACCTGAACCAGGCCACCGTCGATCAGGGCCATAGAACCAGCTTTAGGCGTAAGCTTCATATCCGGCAGCGCCAGGATAACGCTCGCCGCAAGCTGAAACGTACCTTCCGGCAGGATATTATTTTCCAGTTCGATTGTGACCGTATCAGCAGGTGTGAAGATGCCTTCGCTTTCCCACGCAAACTGACCCGAGCGGCTGACACGGTTCTTCCCGTAAATGGAGACTTTATACTTGAGTCGCGCATCTTCTGGTACCACCAACCCTGACAGATCGAGCGTGAGACGAATATCAAAAGGTTCGTCATAGTGGAGCAGCCTGTGCGAGCCAATCGAGCTACTGCCTACTATTTCCATTGCCTGTATAGAGAGCGTTCCGACCAAACCACGCGCTGGTAATGATGGAGCAGTAGATACCTCCTCGCTTGCGGGAACATCATAAGGAACCAGCGCCGATTTTTCATGCGTTTCGGAGGAGCCAGATACTGCTGCCAGGTGGCGCGCCTGGCCAATCCAGTTTTGCCGGATAATGCGCTCGGCTGTTAATCCGGTCAGGTCAGCAACGGATGCGGCTATATCGGCGGGTGCGAGGGACGCGAGTTGTGCAAAGGTGAAGATGCCGACGCCGTGAAGCCGGTGCTCAACTGCCGGACCAATACCATTGATGATCTGCAAATCATCGGTCTCTGGCGGTGCTACCGCACTATCGATTGAAGAATGCTTCTTTGCCATTGATTTACCTCTTCCAACTTCGGTACACATCGACGAAGATTGAAACAGATCAGGCTCTTATATGCAAAGTTCGTTTAGGAAGAACCAGATTGTACTCGAACACTCCAGGTGGGCTGCGCCCGCCGCTATGCTTAGGAGTCGTAGGGAAATAACGTTGGCAATTGGCACTTCGTGAAGGAGGCCCCAGCGTCAGTTCGGACTTCTCAGGTTGGAATGGTTAATCCCAGACGACTCCTTAGTGCAGAGCGGCGGATGCAAACGAACGAGGTGAACAACGCTTTAGACTTCTACCTCTTCCGTTATAAACTGCGTGATCGGGAATCTGACGATACCTGCAATAGGTCCCGCCTGGTACCTCATATACGCAGGCGCAGCCATCTCTGCTGCTTCCGATGGGAACCTGACCTTGCAATTCGTCAGGTAGCTCACGGACAAGACGGGCTGAAATGGGGTTCCACAGTGTTCTGCCCTCACTGTACCCGGCTTAACATTGAAGTGGGCAGTATACTCACCATTACCGCAAGGATCAAGAGGTATCAGACCCTCGTCATTTGTCAACTCAAGATCGAGATTATCTGGACCCAGGGAGTCGAGGAAAAGTCTGACGCACCATTTGCCACAGATCATCTTGCGAACGGTGCCGTTCAAAGTCCAGTTTGCGGTAACATACCAGTTGTCGTTGGCTTCGATGATGCTGACATACCTCGAATACGGCTCGACTTCGTCGTGGATGTTGGCGCTAATAAAGCCAGACAGGGCTGGCTCAAGGTCGGTTTCAAAACTACCTTGTACAGTGAGTGATTTTGCACCGGGTCCACCAGGGTGTAGTGCTGGTGGTTCTTTGATAGTCATTGTAATTCTCCTTCTGAATGAAATGTGAGGTCCATCTTCTACTTTAGTAGTGATGATAAACCTTTGTGCTTTCGAGGTGACTCCCAATAAGCCACCTAAACGTTTCGCTATTGCCGGCGCTCATAGGTTAGTGAACACTCAACCTCGTCCTTTCAGTTGTTGAAGCCATCCCCGCAGCCGCCAGCGCTTGCCGACTTTGACGCCCATTTCTTCCAGGTAGGGGGCAATGAAATCCTGTATCTCGTTCATGTCTTTCAGATAGCGGCGTTGGTGGCTGGAGACATGTGTGATATGACCATGCCATACTCCCCGGCTCGTATCTTCACCGCTCTCCTCGACCCAGATTTTCACTATGAACGACTGTGTACCAGGCTCTACTATATCCATGATCGCCCCTACCATTTCATTGATCCTGAGTCCAGGTTTCGTGTGCCTCGACTGGATCATCTCAGGCGCAATTCAACTGTAACATGCTGGTGTCTATGGCATCGTCTTCTGATTGTCTGCGTGGTGATACAAGTTTGCGTCTTGCCGGTGTCTCTTGCGCGTCATTTTCGCGTCTTCTACTTCGTGGCATAGCCTAACGTCGAAAGCTGGCTACTTGCCACAATCTGTTCCACCGTTTTCATGGTCTGTTGTAGCTGCATTTGCAGCTCGGTTAACGCGCCCTGGAGGTGTTCTAAACGGCCCAGCACCTCGATCAGCAGGGGAGATGCTGCTTCGAGCGTTGCATTCGCCTGGTGAAGTGTTCCACCAAACTCCGTTTCCGTCAGTTGATCGGCCTGGATTTGCTCATAGAGCGCAACGGTATGTCTGGATGGCCCAACACCCAGTTCATCCTCTAACGCGGCTGAACACTGATCGAACTGGCGTAAGGCCGCTGCCCGGTCGCCGCTGAGGTAGTGCAGGCGCATGAGGCAGCGATGCGTGCGTTCGCGCGCCCGGTCATAACACAAGATACGTATCCCATATTGCAGGCCGGTCTCAAAATCGCGGCGAACTTCGCAATACCCCATCAACTTGTCCAGCATCGCCAGGTACATCGTCTGCAGTCGCTCGCGCTCCAGGATACACCAATCGTTGTACCAACCCTCGAGCAATGGCCCCTGGTATAGTTGAACGGCCTGTTGAAGCATCAACGCTCGCTGTGCATCAAGTTCGGCGCCAGAGATTTTCTGTATCACGTTGGAGGCATACTCGAGCGAGGCAACATCCAGCCACAGGTCAGCCTGCGCATTCAATTGAATCCATTCCGCGTCAAGTACTAACAGGCGATCAGATATGGCCGCGCTCTGCGAACCCAGCGCGGATTGTAGTTGCCACAACACCTGCCGCAAGCTCTTTTTGGAAAGAGCCGTCGTCGTTTCCGGCCACAACACGCTGGCCAGTGTCTCGCGAGACAAAGCATGATCCCGGTGCAGGAGCAAATAGCAAAATAACTCCTGCACTTTACGCGCATCAAAACCTTCTAGAAGCTGCCCATCGCGCCTGGCACAAAATTTGCCGAAAAGTGAGATATGCAGTGTGGACATAGCGAACGCCTCGTTTTGACAGGCAGGAAGAAAAACACTAATTTCATCTATTACATCCAACACATGAACGCTGGCAAATTCACTTTTTCGTACTCAAATAAGCCCTTATTTTCCCAGTATGGTTGTCGCCTGCGACGATAACAACCCTCCACTGCCGTGCGCAACTGCCGCACCGCCTCGATAATCAGAAAGATGCCGCGCATCCCTGGATGATTAGAAGACAACCCGCCACCATCAGTATTGATCGGCAATTGGCCACCCAGGGCAATGCGTCCATTCTGCACAAACGCACCACCCTCACCCTTCTTGCAGAATCCCAGATCTTCTAGCAAGAGCAGCACCGTAATCGTGAAAGAGTCGTAGATCATCGCCATATCTATATCGCCTGGTGAAA
>DAHVFL010000162.1 GCA_027316975.1 Chloroflexota bacterium
TCGCTAGAATCGTGACAAATAAGGCCATCATGACGGATACTTCGAGCGCGAGAAAAATAAGAGCGGTGGTGGCTGTGCGGCTGACGCCCAGGATGCCGATGCTCCATACAATCACGGCGAAGGCAATGGTAAACGCCCACCAGGGAAGAGTGATGTTCCACTGCGTCTGAAAAAACGCGGAGGTGAGCGCGCCAATAGCGGCGAGCAGCATTGGCCCTACCATCGCGTAGGAGAAGGCCAGTATCCAGCCCGACATAAAGCCGCCGCGTTTGCCAAAGCCATGCGTGTTAAAGGTGTAGGCAAAGCCGGCGGTGGGTATCTTCTTTGCGAATGCGCCAATCGCCGAGGCCACCAGCACGCACACAATCAACGCGAGCATAAGCGCGAGCGGTAGAGCATATCCGGCCCCGGTAGTCGCGGGCTGTGTGTTAAAAAATACACTGGTCGCCGGACCCATGAACGCCATAGCGAGTGCGACCGCCCCGATAACGCTAATGGCATCCTTTCGTAGTCGTCCAAACCTGCTTTGTTGCTGAGAACTCGCCATAAATCCTCCTCTTATTTTGACAAAATGCCCGGACGAATGATAAACTTTGTTACACGATGTAACATTCTTATGGTAACATACGATTGATGGGGCTGTCAATGGAGGGACCAGGGCGGACACCCAGCCCTTGGCTTCCGCCAGAGTAAGTGCGGTCAACGTTGACACTCGCCAGAAGTGACGGCTATACTCTACATTGGTGAAGAAAAGGAAATACCTGTGTATTGGCGCAGAAGCAAAAGATATGAGTAGAATGTTATCCTGGTCCTCGGTTAAGGGCGTATCCAACCGCAGGCTTATTTTGCAACTTATTCATGAAGAGGGGCCGATTTCGCGCGCCGAGATTGCCAGAAGCTTGAAACTCTCGCGTCCGACGGTTTCGCGTATCGTGGATGTGCTGGAGCAAGCCAATCTGATTGTCTGCACCGGCAAATCGCAGCCGACGGGCGGCCGCCTGGGCGAACTCTACAGTTTCCGCGACGATGCTGGCTTTGTGCTTGGTCTCGAACTCGGCACGCGGGAGGCCCGTCTAGCCATCGCAACACTGAACGGTGAAATCGTCTGGCGCGCGGCGCGAACGCTGTTGCTCGATACACCTCAGAGCGTCTTGCCAGAACTTAATTCCCTTGTCACCGATGCCATGAGCCATTTCGTCGGTAAGCAGATCACTATTCTATCGATGGGAGTGGCCGTTCCCGGTGTCGTGCATTTAACGCCCGACCCCGGTTATGTTGACGCTGCCAAGATCTTCCCCGGCCTGAATAACCGCCCACTGCGCGACGAACTGCAACGCCTGTTTGGAGTACCCGTCGCCATGGATAACGATGTCAACCTGGCCGCCATTGGCGAATGTGAGTTTGGCTGTGCCCAGGCTTATCGCAATATCGTGTACTTCTTCGCAGGCAGAGGTGTTGGCGCGGGTATCGTGCTGGATGGTAATCTTTTTCGTGGCGGCGCTGAGGCCGCTGGCGAAGTCGGCAACATGGTCGTTGATCGCGCCAGCCTTTATGAAGAGGTCGGCCCGCGCGGACACCTCGAATCCCTGGTCAGCATCGATCAACTACTAGCCGCGTCACACGCACCAGGCAATCCACATGAATCTATAGAAGCATTTTGCGAGCGCGCGTTTACAGGAGACCGGCAAGCATTGGAAGCTTTGCGTACCATGAATGAATACCTGGCAATCGCCATTATCAACCTGGCGGCGGTCATCGATCCTGAAATCGTTGTGCTTGGCGGCGATTTGGCTGAACTGCCCCATGCCGAAGCACTCTTCTTGCAACCCGTTGAGCAACTGATACGCCGCCATGTGAGCGATAGTTTGCAGTTGTGCCTATCACAATTGCAGGGCGACGCCGCCCTTTACGGAGCTATGCAAGCAGCCATCGGGATTGTCTTCGACGCCGCGGGCAGTCCCGATTTTCAACCCGGCGACAGCTTGAATACCCTGACCGAATCAGAAGACATTGCCGTTTGAACGTCTCTGCTCTCCATTGACGTACCTGAAGACCTGACTCGATACCGGTTGAATAGTTACAACAAAAGGGAGAACATTGCAATGAAATGGATTACCCGCGAGCATGTCAAGGTAGACCGTGTAGCCTGCCCCTGGCTGATCAAGAAGTTCATCGACAGAGATGCCGAATTCCTCTTCGCGCCAACCAGCCAGGTTATGGAAATCGCTTCCCGTGAGAGCGCGATTCCCTACGATGTGAAAGATGTAGAACTGGGCCATCATGGTAAAGAGTGTTCCTTTGAAGCCATTCTCAAAAAATACAATTTGACGAACGACCCGGCCCTGGTCTTGCTTGGGAAGATCGTGAACGGCGCGGACACCGATAATACACTCTGGCATCAGCCGGAAGGAGCAGGGCTGGAAGCGATTGCAGAGGGCTTCCGTCATCTCGGCTTCAAAGATGACCACGAGCAGAACGCCGCCGAATTGATTGTCTATGATGCTCTCTACGCCTACTGTCAGGAGATGGTGCGCCAGGGTAAACCTGATGGCGCATTTAAAGCAATCCCCTCTCAGCAGAATACAACGAGCGTCAATCCGTAGGATCGCACCGGGGAAAAGTTATGCAAGCAGTCTCTGCTACGTTCTATTGAGTAGAAGTCGTAGCCAACCAGAGCGGGGCTTACCATTTTTACTAATTTGCGGAGGCGGGGCTTGACGAAACATCTTATGTATCACAAACGCTGGCTGCTCATCAGCACATGTGTGTTCCTGGCGCTGAGCTTTGCGCTGTCAGCTTGCGAACAGGGCGGCGGGAGTTCGGCGGGAGTCGCGAAGTCACCGGTGGCCACTACCACCACCAGGCAGGGTATACAACTGGGCCAGCAGCCCTGCCCAACTGCTGTAAAAGCGGTAGATCACTGGAATGCCATCGTGGATACTGGACCCACGAAAACGGTCGTGGGAGTCATCTGCGGCTACCTCATGGGAATTCCTTCCCTCCAGGCGGTCGTCAAGATAGGCTATAAAGATACGAAATTCCTGCTCGACATTGATGCGTTTACCGCGATCACCAGCGCGAAGCCGGTTCGCATCTTTGCGCTTACTGGACTGTTCGAGGGTGATATAAACATCAGTAACTACAACACGCTCCTCACCGCGCAGATTGATCCGAACTCCAGCCTGAATAAAGGCCATCCTACCGCGCAACAGGCGGTTGATCTCTACCGCGAATTCAAGTGGTCAGATAGCGCCGGGACGCTCGTACCTGTCGCCTTTCCGGGCCTGTTCCCGGACATATCGCGCTACCAGGCTGAATTTGAGCAATACGAGGTGAATAACGGGCAGGGGTATCAGCAGTGGCGGCTCAGCGCAGCCACAACCGCGCAAAACTTTGCCCAGTTCGTCCTCAAGTGGGACCCCAACACTCCTACGACTGTACTGAGCGGGGGTGGCGCGAGCGATGCGAAAGCCGTTGTGCTGGTTAAAAATCCATCTGCGGGCGGCGCAGGCATCCGGCTTGCGCTGAGCCGCCTGGAACTCAATACGAATGGCGGCATCTGGGAGGTAACGGATGTGACAACCGATGGCATAACGATATTCTCGCCACAGAATACACAGCCACTGAGCAGCCCTGTACAGGTAACGGGTGTCAATACCGCCTTCGTTGGAAAACGTACTACTATCCTCATCGAGGATCATGATCGCGTTGCCATTGGTCAGTCCAGCGTTACTGGTAAGTCTGCCTTTGCCATGCACATTCCTTACTCATCAACATTCCAGAGCGGTATACAGGAAGGTATCCTTACGCTCTATACCTACGCGGGAAACCAGGTAATTGTTGGAGCCGTTATGGTGAAAGTATTACTACACCCATAGCGTAGTTACCGGAGAAGATGCCATAAAAATAGGAGTGAGCCAGGGCGACCGCGAGGGTCGCGCGTACCCTACACGAGCCAGAGACCCAGTCGTCTAGAGCGGTGTACAGAATCATTGAGCCGACGATCAGACCGAGAGAACTCCCTAATCGAGGGTACAAGATTAGGCTCAATCCTTACGTACACTGCTCTAGGGTACGGGCGGGGCTTCGCCGCTCTTGCGGCCCCCCGCCCTGGAAGCGGCGCGGCACACAGCCATCGATCTCCTACGAGAGTTCCTTAACGTGACGCCTGTGGGGCAAGCCCCGCCCTACCCTACCTTCAACGAATTTCTTCGATTGCCCTGTGAAGTCTCTTTACTTCATTTAGAGCTTCTTTCCTTTCGACACTCTAAGCTTACGCTTCTTGCGTCACATATTGGTCACGGTAGCAAGCAAAGAAATCAATAACGTGTCACAAAAGGTAGGGACGCGATTTATCGCGTCCTTCCATCTCTTAGTTTCGAGATACGGACGCGATAAATCGCGTCCCTACAGCACTAACCCTCGCATTTCGGTCCCCTCACTATACTGAAAGAAATAGACATTTTTTATTCGTCTAATACAACCGGTCAGGGGGATCATTATGCAGCGTTCCAGATGGTTCATGGGGATAATGCTGATTAGCATAGTACTGAGTCTGGTGGGGCCTTTATTTCTTTCGCATTTGACATTTGCCAGTCCGCCGGCGACTTCCGCAGAGATAGCGGCGGTGTCGCCTCTGGTGGCACGGAGCCAGGCGCTTGGCAATGTTGACCCGCAGTTGCCGCTCTCAATGAGTATCAACTTGAGCCTGCGCAATGCGAGCGAGTTAAAGCAATATATGCAGGGGGTTTATACTCCTGGTTCATATCTCTATCATCGCTACCTGCGCCCGTCGCAGTTTGCCGCGCTGTATGGCCCAACGGCGCAGGACGTGCAGCAGGTGACGGATTTCCTGCGCGCGCAGGGCCTCACTGTGACGCGTGCCAGCGCCGGTCAGCAACTTATTGATTTTTCCGGCACGGTGGCCCAGGCGCAACAAGCTTTCGCGGTGCAAATACGCTCGTATCGCTCGCGCCAGGGGCGGGTATTTTATGCCAACAGCAGCGCTCCCCGCGTGCCTCTGGCCCTGCGCCCGCTTATCGTGAACATCAATGGATTAAACAATGCTGTGGTGCGCACTCACCCACCATTGAGTCCGAAGCCGGTTGAGGGTGCCAGGTCTCCACGAACGATTAGCTGCCCAGGCCCTGGCAGCAATGCTTTGCAATATCTCACACCCGCGCAGTTCGCCTCGGCCTACAATTATACGGGAGCCTACAACGCCGGGCTGCGCGGAGAAGGTCAAAGTATCGCCCTGTTTGAACTCGACACGTATACACCGTCGGACATCAGCAATTTTCAAAGTTGCTATGACGCCAATTCTCCCACACGCATCAATACCGTGTTAATCGATGGCGGGCCACCTGCGCAAACTTCAGGTGGGCTGGAAGTCGAGCTTGATATACAGATCGAGCTTGGCATGTTGCGTAACCTGACCAACCTCTTTGTCTACGAGGCTCCCAATACCGACACTGGCTACAACGACGAGTGGGCGCAAATCCTGGCCGATGATGTTCCCATTGTCAGCGACAGTTGGGGCGCGTGCGAGCCTAACCTTTCAGGAACCAATGTTTTAGTGGAACAGCAATACTTCATCCAGGCTGCCTTACAGGGTCAGAGCCTGCTGGCGGCTTCCGGCGATAACGGAGCTAATGATTGTGGTGATGGGACGCCGAACGTTGATGATCCGGCCAGCAATCCCTATATGACGGGCGTGGGTGGCACGCGTCTAACCATCAATAGCAATGGCAGCTACAACAGCGAATCCACGTGGTCCGATTCGGCAAGCGCCACCGGCTCAGGCGGCGGCATCAGCACCCTGTGGGGTATGCCTCCCTCCTCCACGACATCCTTACCCTATTCTCAAAGCGGACCGGGGGTTATCAGTTCGTACAGCAGCGGAACGCCCTGTCGCGCTGCTGCCGGGCAATATTGCCGCGAAGTGCCGGATATCGCTATGAATGCCGATCCTGCCGTCGGCTACCTGGTATACTGTACCATTGTGGTGGCTAGCTGTTCGCCTTCGTCACCGTTCGTGCGCGTGGGCGGCACTTCGGCGGCGGCTCCCATGTGGGCAGCCATCGTCGCCCTGACCAATCAATATGCCCTGGCGCAAGGCGGCAACAATCTCGGCTTTCTTAACCCGTTGTTGTATACATTGCTCAACTCGAGTACGCTTTACGCACGCGCCTTCCATGATGTGACGAGCGGCTCTAACCTCGTTTATCCCGCCACGAGCGGTTACGATATGACGACGGGTATAGGCACGGCCAATGCCTATGGTTTTGTGATCGCGGCGGTATCGCTGCCCCAGTCGCGCGCCGTTCCCGCCAGCACCAGGTGGTACATGGCGGAAGGGCATGTCGGCAACCGCTTTCAGGAGTGGCTGACGCTCGAAAACCCGTCGATCAGCAGCATCGCGCGCGTCACGGTCAACTACCTGCTGCGCGGTAAAGGGCCGTTCAGCCAGTCGCTCACCCTCAATCCCAGCACGCGCTCGACGATCAACGTCAACGATGCGTTGCGTGTGAACAGTAATTCGAGTGTGGGGCAGGATGTTTCCCTGTACATCACCTCGGATATCCCCATTGTGGCCGAGCGTCCCATCTACTTTACCTTTCTGGGCAATACGCCGGGCGGCTCCGATATTATCGGGCAGACGCAGACCGCTATGAGCTTCACCTTTGCCAATGGCGAGACGCTGCCCGGCTTCTACACCTTCATTACCGCGCTCAATCCCATCGGCCAGCCGGCCGCTACCGTGACGGTCAGCTACTTTAGCGGCGGCGCGCTGATCGGGCAGTCCAGCATGACCATTCCAGCCGGGCAGCGCAATACGCTGGTCGCTAACAACACGCTGGGAACAGGCAAGTCATTCTACATCCAGGTAGATTCGAACCAACCAGTAGTTGTTGAGCGTCCCATGTACTTCCGCACCGCGGTGGCGGGCGTAGGCAACGTGGTGCAAGGGGGCAGTTCTGTGCAGGGCGTCACCCCCACTACAAGCTGGTACTATGCCGGTGGCAACACCGGCTCGCCCAATGCTCCTTCGCAGGAAAATCTGGTGCTTGCCAATCCCGATGTGAACAGCTCGGGCACACCCGCCGCAGTGACCATCACTTACGCGCTTCCCGGTGGCGTCACCAGGAATGTCAACGTGAGCGTCCCTGCCAAAAGCCAGCTTGTCGAAAACGTCAACACCGATGTTGGCGCTAGCTCGCTGGTCGCTATGAAAGTGGTTTCGACAAACGGTATCCCTATCGCCAGCGAACGCCAGCAGTTCTTCAGCAACCCATCGCTTGTCCCGGTACCTACCGGGGTAGATGTCGTCGGTGTAACGCCCGGCTCGTCAAGCCTGCCGGCCGTCTACAGCTTCGCCGAGGGACACCTGGGCAACAATTTCGCCGAAACTATCACGCTTTTCAACCCTAACAATATGCCCGCGAGCGCAGCAGTTACCTTCTTCGTGACACGCGGCGGAACCCGTTTCCTCTCGCAGGTAACGGTCAATATCCCCGCTATGAGCGTGTCACAGGTCAACGCCAACAATTTCCTCTTCGTTCCCGCCAACTCGCAGGGCGCGTTGCCCGAAGACACCTCCATCGTCGTGCAATCGCTGCCCACCAACGGCGGCACCGGCCCCACGCTGCCCGTTGTGGCCGAGCGCGGTCTGTACTTCAACTTCCTGGGAACAACGCCTGGCGCAACGAGCGTTATCGGCTATAGCGGGAGATAGTTACCTGATGAGGCGAGCAGAGAAATCTGCTCGCCCTTTCTCAAATAAAGAAAGGACTGATCGTTTTTCTTTCCTTCATAAGACCTTAACTGTATAACTATCTACCATTCTGCTCCGCTAAGCCTCGATCTCCTGCATCGAAACCTGACACGCTGCAAGCATAGCCTTTGCCCCTGCCATATAAATGTCGTCTCTTCTCCACACCGGCCCTCTATCATCCAACTCTTGTGATAGGTCAACGAGCGTCACCAGTTCTGCCAGCAGCACTTCCCGTGCAGCTTGTAACACTGAATCATTTGTATCGCACCCCTGCTGTTTCAACTCAAGGTAGCGTCGGGCTATCTGTGCTGCTCGTCCCCATGATTGCATATGACGTTTCTGGAGATCATCTGCCATTCAAGTTTCCCTTCTCAGACACCGATAGTTGTTATAGGCGACTATTTGGATTATAAACCACAGGAAATAAGCTAGTAACTAGGCGTAGTGTAATACTACGATTACGCTCCTGCTATTGTCAAGCCCTCGGTTCTGCTACACTCAGGTATACAAGGTATGCAAGAAGGGGAAAAATACGCGGTATGGCGACACGGCTAAAAATCAAGGAATTTGCGCAGGCACGTGGTCTAAGTCAGCGCAAGCTGTTCTTCAAGTCCGAAGTTGATAACAAGACCATTAGCCGCATTTTCAATGATCCCTACGCTGTCGTGACCACTGAAACGCTGGATAAGCTGGCGCGCGCGCTGAATGTGGATGTGTCGTTGTTGGTGGAGAGCGATCCGGCGCTGCCTAAGTCGCTCGAATAGATGGAGGTCCCCCATAGCAATTTGGGGAAACGAGGGCGGCGCAAGCGCCCCTACATTCTCGCGTCAAAGTCTCCTGGATGTAGGGGCGGGGGTTGCGGAGAGGATGGGTGGGGGCGCTTGCGCCGCCCTCGTTCCCATCTTCCATCACAATACTTGCCCCGGCCATGCTAGCTCCCATGATGGTATAATTTCACCTTACACCAACTCAAATTTCGCCCTAAACTCCTCGCAAAACGCCCGAATCGTATCGGGCGGCACAGCGCGAGCTTCAGTAACTTTCATCATCTTAAAAATTGCTGGCCCTTTAAACCTTGCTGGCAAATCCCCTGGCTTTGGCACAAAGTGAATGTGGATGTGGCTGAATCCTGGAGCTTCGGCAAAGAGCATCATGTACTCTTTCTCAACGCGAGTATCCTGGCGCATGACCTGGGCCAGTTTGTATTGAATCTCGGCCAGTTCGGCGAATTCTGCGCGGCTCAATTCGTGCAGGGCTTCGGCGTGTCTTTTCAGAACAATCACCAGCCAGCCCAGGTGCGAGGTTGGGTAGGCGTGATCGACGAGCCAGTACGCGCCCTCGTGAATGAATGGGCCGGGCGAGATGCGCTTCTCACCGGAGAGCGAGCGACATGATAGGCATTCCATCGTCTGTTTCCCCTGATAGCTCTCCAACCTTGCGGATGCCTGTAGGGACGCGATTCATCGCGTCCGCCTCAGAGCGTCCCTGCCTGTAGGGACGCGATTCATCGCGTCCGCCTCAGAGCGTCCCTGCCTGTAGGGACGCGATTCATCGCGTCCGCCTCAGAGCGTCCCTGCC
>DAHVFL010000163.1 GCA_027316975.1 Chloroflexota bacterium
GCTAGGAGCAGTCGGTTACATCAACCGCAAAGAATTCGATCACTGGGGCATCCCGCCGCACTGGACGGATATCGAAGGCCAGAAAAAATGGTCGAAGAGCGCGCGAGCCTTCGGCAAAAAAATCTGGGACATTCTGGGCGAACGCCGCAGCCCCGCTATCGTCTTTGAACACCCCGGCGAAGAGACCACCCCCACCTCCATATTCGTCTGCGAACAGGGCGGCATGGTCGTCATCTGCGCCGGCACCACCGGCTACTCGGCCATGGTCGATCTGCGCTATCACTGGACGCGCCAGAAACGCCTGCAAGGCTCGCATGGCACTAACGACCAGCAAGCCTACGCCTACAACCAGCTCGTATGCGACGGCGTCATCAACCCCTGCCTCACGCGCGTAGGCCGCTTCGAAGACATCCCCCAGGTTCACCAGAACATGGGCGAAGGCACCCACCCCGCGGGAAACACCGCCATCCTGGTAGGCGCGCCCGCACCCGGACTTGGCAAGAAATAACCACATTCGCGTAATTCGCGTAGGAGTCCCTGTGAGCGTCCCGGTTGGACAGGGTCATACCTTGTTCCCGGAGACGCTTACTTCCCCTTGTGATCCGGTATCTTCAACGCCTGATGCGTCCCGACCACCTTCCCAGAGCGATCATATAACCCATCCTGGGGCGGCCTTTCAACCAGGGCTTTTTGGTTTACCCGAATTGCATCTTTTTCATCTTTCATTGGAGATGCTTCACACCTGGAGTCCAACATGCAATAAGCGTATTTCGGGTAAACCAAAAAGCCCTGGCCTTTCAACCCACTGGTATTGCATTTTCACGCCTCATGCGGTATACTACCAACATAGTCTGCTTGCTTACTACACCTGTCGTAGTCCACCACGTAGCATACAACCCAAATTACTCATGAAACAATTGAAACACCTGCAACAACTGTAACTTCTACACGCAATCACAGTGCAACACCTGCAACATTCGACACAACAGACACAAAACTCTATCCAGCCCACAACCTCTAATGCGTCAGAGCTTGAAGCAAAATCAAACCGGGCTTGTCCCGTCCAAACCGCACAATTGAGATTGACTTTTCCATCCCTCACTGCTATCCTAAATACAGCAATGACAGGCAAATGGCTACTCAACAAGGGCGGCTATCAACATACAACTACACCGTGGTAGTTCGGATGTGTCCTATCATAATGAACTTTGACACCCGGAAAGGGGAATCATGAGAAACGTCCGTCTCCCGTCCTGTAGGGACAAGGGGCGGATGTGGGGCAGGGTGGGGGTCTTGTGCTTGTCCTGGTGGTAGCCTGTTTCGTTGGGGTTCCGTGAGGCGGGATGGTCGCACTCCGACGAGGACAAGCACAAGGCCCCCTCATCCACCCAACCCCGCCCCTTGTCCCTAATGAATATTCACAACCACATTCGGGAATGTCACCCTGAGCGCAGCGAAGGATCTCGCTCGCCACGCCGAGATCCTTCGCTGCGCTCAGGATGACATTCTTTGGCGACCGGCGCGTTTCAAGAAACCTACGAGTGAAAGGGGGTGGATGCGCGGTGGAGACCCTTGCGGTCGCCCTCGGACCCTGGATATTATAAGGAAAACCAATATGCAAACGGACGCAACAGACTCACATCACAATCAAGAGCCGTCAGAGGAACTGGAAAAGCAGGAAGGTCTCTTAAACTCATGTTTTGCCATCATTATCGCCAACCCCACATCGGGCTTTATGCCGGTTCAGGCGGGTCGTATGCAAGACACCCTCACATTCCTGCGTTCGCATGGCTGGCGGGTTGACCTGTGGTTTACACAGGGGCCGGGTGATGGTAGCGAACTGGCGCGCAAAGCAGTCGAACAGCACGCCGACATCGTCATTGCCGCAGGGGGCGATGGCACCATCAACGACATCATCCAGGGATTGGTGGGCAGCGAAACCGCCCTGGCCGTGCTGCCCACCGGTACCGTCAACGTCTGGGCGCGCGAAATGGGCATTCCCCTCGATATAAATGGAGCGCGCCAGGTGCTTGTCAACGGCCAGACGCGCCATGTAGACGTTGGGCGCATCAACGGGCGCTACTTCCTGTTGATGGTTGGCATTGGCTTCGATGGCGAAATCACCCAGGCCGTAGACCATAAACCACTGAAACGCCTGGGTGTGGTTGGCTACGCGCTGGCGATCCTGTGGTTCGGCCCCGGTTACAAAGGCTTCCCCGTCGTAGTAAACAACAACGGCGTAGTCGTAAAAACACGCGCGCTGCAAATCTTTATTGGCAACACCCGGCTATACGCCGGCGCGCTCAAGTTCACCTGGCAGGCCCGCTTAGATGATGGACTGCTCGACCTCTGCATTGTGCGCAAACGCAGCCTGCCCGGACGCCTCATCGTCTTATCGGATTTTATCCTGCGCCGCGATCAACGGCGCAGGTGGGTACGCTACGATCAAGTCAAATCGATACAAATTGATACCCCTACACCCATTGCTTATCAAATCGACGGTGACTCTGGCGGCTACACACCCGCCACCCTGTCCGTCGCGCAGGGAGCCTTGAAAGTCATCGTACCGCAAAAGACCCCTCACGGCCTGTTTTCAGCCTGAAAAAAATCCCCAGTAGCGACACCCCTTGCGGGTGTCCCGTATCTCTTTCCCATGAAATGTGTATGGACAAAAAGGCCACGACACCTGGTTAATGCCTGTAGTTAAAAACAATGTTGATAACCATAATCGTCAGGCATATCAACCCCAGGCCAATCAGCCCGCCAAGCAACGCAAAACCTCCACCACCGGCTCCTATCGCAGTGCCAAAAATGATCCCGGACAGTGGCACCAGCATAACAACCGATACGATCGCCAGCGCTAACCGTTGACCCGCGCTCAACGTCCGGTTTGATTGCTGCGCGTATGGCATCGACAGTTTCTGCCCCGGCGCGCCCGCGAAGGGATCGCGATACGCTCCCGCCTGGTACCCGGCATCATACGTATCCACCGGTGGCCTCTGACCTTCTCGCCCGCTTTCATCGTAGTGCATCTCTTGTGACATAATTCCGTACTCCCTGCTTTTATAAAGTACTATCAATACATCCATCCTCTCCCTGTACGAATGATAACCATGAAAGTTACGCATTGCATCGCGCATAACCGGTGAATTTTCGTAACCAAAACCATCCCCATCTTTCCTGTCATCCTGAGCGCAGCGAAGGATCTCGGTGTCCGGCGCATCCGACCCTTCGCTGCGCTCAAGGCGACACGCATCATCCACCTGTCACACCCAACGCACCCGTTACAGTTTCATCACACTAACCCGATACTTTTGTATTGTAATCTCGCCCCGGAGCCTCTATACTGTTCCGGTATAAACACATGCCATAAGAATACATTTGCATGAAAATAATTCTTCATACGTTTGAATTATAAAGAGGGAATAGACAGGGCAAGGGGTTCGCTTTGATTACAGCGCCGCACCATAACCAGCAGGTATTTTCAGATTATTACCTGGATATTTTGTTACCCCAACGGCAGGATTGGCAGGAGCTACGGGCCGAGGCAGAGCCGGTTCGACAAGAGCTTGCCACGATTTTCGCGCGATACACACCCGGCGATAAAGAAGCCCAGGCGGAACACGATTTCATCCGTCCTGTGCTGAAAGTTCTGGGCCATATATTTGAGGTGCAGGCATCGCTGGCAACGCCTGATGGCACTAAGCAACCGGACTATATTTTCTACCGCGATGCAGAAGCGTTGAACGCTAATAAGGGCAAGAGGCTCACCGACACACTGCTGCAAAGCGGCGCATGTGCCGTTGGCGATGCCAGGTACTGGGATTGCCCTCTCGATACATCTCTAAGAAATCGAGGCGGCGACCCGTTCACTAACAAGAACCCCTCCTACCAGATCGCCTTCTATATTCAGCACAGCGGACTTGAGTGAGGCATTCTCACCAATGGGCGGCTGTGGCGGCTCTATCACAAATCTACCGCGCATAAGCTCGATCACTTCTACGAGGTTGACCTGCCCGCCTTACTGGAAAGCGCGGAGACGCGGGATTTCCTCTATTTTTATGCGTTCTTTCGCCGGGCAGCTTTCGACGCGCACCCGCTCGGCGTAGCGGAAATCCTGCGGGAAAGCATCGAGTACGCGCTGGGCGTAAGCAATTCGCTGAAAGACCAGGTATACACCGCCTTACGGCACGTCGCGCAGGGCTTTCTGGACTTCGCGCCCAACCACCTCTCGCCTGACGACCCGACCACGCTCAAGGCCATCTACGACAGCTCGCTGATTATGCTGTATCGCCTGCTCTTCATCCTCTACGCCGAAGCGCGCGACCTGCTGCCAGTCCAGGACAGCGAATTGTATCGTGAAAACTATAGCCTGCGCTTCATCTCCCGCTATATCGCCAAAAACATCGATGCAGGGAGAATATTTCTTTCCGATAGCACGCGCATCTATTTTGCCCTCAAGGAATTGTTCAGCTATATCAACGCGGGCAGCCCACCCTTGAAGATATCCACCTTCAATGGCGGCCTGTTCGATCCGCAGCGCGCTGGCAACGTCTTTCTTGAAACCCATCATATCAGTGACGCCCGGCTGCAACAGGCTATCGACATGTTGACTCGCACCAGCAGCAACGGTTCTGACGAGCGGCATTTCATCGACTATCGCGACTTATCAGTGCGCAACCTGGGAAGCATTTACGAAGGGCTGCTGGAATACCACCTGGAAAATACGCTCGATCAACATGGCTGGACGATTGATCTACTCAACGATAAAGGAGAGCGCAAAGCCACCGGCAGCTACTACACTCCCGACTACATCGTCAAATACCTTGTCGATGCAACTGTCGGGCCAATGCTGTCGAAGGCGGCGCAAGGGGCTGAAAGCGAGAAGGCGCGCATCGAGGCCGTGCTGGCTTTGAAAGTGCTTGACCCCTCCATGGGCAGCGGGCATTTTCTGGTAGAGGCCACCGAGTATATCGCGCGCTTCCTGGTAGAACTGAACGCGCATCCCGAAACATCCACGCGCGACGCCGACCTGGCCTACTGGAAACGGCGCGTGGTGCAATCCTGCATCTATGGAGTGGACCTCAATCCACTCGCCGTTGAGCTTGCCAAACTCTCGCTCTGGCTAAGCACAGTCGCTCGCGACCGGCCGCTCTCTTTCCTGGATCATCACCTGCGCGCTGGTAATGCGCTCATCGGCGCGAGGCTTGCCAGTCTGACCTATGCGCGTAACGGCAACGGCAAAAACGGCAACGGACACGAAAAAAATGGCAATGGACACGATGAAGCAAAAGAGCAATTGTCGCTTTTCGTCGATGATGCATTTCGCCAGAGCATGACCACCGCCGTTGACCTGATGTGGCTTGTAGAGGATAGTCCCGCCCAGACTATCGAACAGGTGAAGGAACAGGAACAGTTGTATGATGCATTTCGTAAAGAGCTGATCGGCAAATATGGCAGACTGGCTGACCTGAAAATGGCTTCCCATTACGGCGTTGTTATCGATTCATCATTATGGAAACCCCTGGTTGACTTCGCGACCGGGCGCTTGTTGATGATCCCCACCGGATTCATAGAATGGTTAGACATAGCCGCTGAATTGAAGGAGCAGCGCCAGTTCTTTCACTGGGAACTGGAGTTTCCCGAAATATTCTTTGACCGGCATGGACAGGCGAAGAAGGCGCAGGCCGGTTTTGACGTGGTAATTGGCAATCCCCCCTGGATACGCCAGGAGATGTTCAGCGAAGATAAAGCCGCGCTCAAACGCTTCTACACCGTCTATCACGGCGTGGCTGACCTCTCCACCTACTTCGTAGAACTGGGCAACACTTTTTTGAAGGACGCGGGACGTTTCGGCTATATCATCCCCAACAAATTCGTGCGCGCCAACTACGGCAGCCCGTTGCGCCAGTTCCTGTCCACGCAGGTAAAGCTTGAGCGCATCATCGATTTTGGCGATCTCCCCATCTTTGCCGAAGCCGTCACCTACCCCATGATTGTGCTCACCTCAAAACAGCCCATCGACGAGACGCCCGTAAAATACACCCGCATTCGCACACTCGACACCGCCAACCTGGCAGCCAGCATCGAAGATGGCGAATCCTCCTTTCCCCGCGCCGCGCTCAGTAGTGAAAACTGGTCGCTCGATGGAGCAGGCACGCAATCGATCATCGAACAGATGAAAGCGGTAAGCGTTCCCCTTGGAGAATGTGTGGGAAATAAAATCTTTTACGGGATTAAGACCGGCTTTAACGAAGCATTCGTGATAGACCAGCACACGCGCGACAGATTAATCGCCGAAGATGAGAAGAGCGAAGAAATCATCAAGCCGCTTGTAATGGGCGAAGACGTGAAACATTACATCATCGACTATAAGAAGCGATACATCATCCTCACCAGAATTGGCACGCCCATCGAACGCTATCCCGCCATTTTTGCTCATTTGCAACGCTACCAGGAACAACTTGAGAAACGCTGGGATAAAGGCAATCACTGGTGGGAATTGCGCTCCTGTGATTACTATGCAGAATTCGAGAAACCCAGGATTATGTTCCCTGACATAGCTAAAAGATGCCAGTTTGCCTACGATACCGAAAGCTATTTTAGCGGCAACACCACCTACATCATGCCAATTGATGCAGAACAAAAATATCTCCTTCCCCTGCTAAACTCCTCTCTTAATGAGTTTTTCTTTCAAACAATTTCTGCTCAAATTAGAGGTGGCTATTTACGCTTCATTTACCAGTACGTGACGCAAATTCCAATTCGTCGCATTGCATACACCACGCCCGGCGAGGAGCGCGCCGCCCTCGTCACGCGAGGAACGACGTATTACGAATCAGGCAGGCGTGAAGAACTGCTCGCGCTGGTAGAAGCCTGTCTCGCCGGCGAGCCGGAACAGAGCGACGTTGTGCATGACTTGCTGGTCTACCTGGCGGAGCAGATGCTTGATTTGCACAGGCAGCGCGCCCAATCGCTGGAAAACTTCATGCTAGCGCTGGAAAGCGTCCTCTCCGAAGCTGATCTGCAACGACTGGGCAGGCTATGGACGCCGCCGCCAGGTCCACCCTCTTCGATGAGAACGAGCCAGACCCCAGAGCCACTGAAGCGCAGGAAAAATTGGGTATGCTTGCAACGCGCCAGCTCGACCTGCGCGATGATACCGGCGCTCTGAACGAGGAGCAGTGGAAATGGCTCGTCAAACGACGCCTCAACAAGCCAGACCTCGTCGAACTGACGAAGATCTTCAGATCGCGCCAACCAGCCATTGCCGCCCTCGATAAGCGCATCGCCACGACCAACCACCTGATTGACCAGCTAGTGTACAAACTCTACGGGCTGACAGTGGAAGAAGTGGCGACAGTGGAAGCGCGGGTGAGGTAAACTGCTACAAAAAAGAGGGCAGCATTTTCATACCGCCCTCCACTGAGCGCGAGACTTCTATTCCACCCTCACCAGTTTGAACAGTCCAACACCCGGTCGTGCTACGTGAGTTTTGCGCTATACATCTGTCAAGAGTATCTTTTGAAAAATATATCGTCTATATCAAGCTAAACCCACAGGCCCCTGCTTAATGCGCCTGCGCATACCCTCCGCGCCAGCCTCTTTCTCTGGTGTCTGCCAGACAGCTTCCAACCACCACGTCACGCCTGCATCAGCCAATGGCTGTAGAATGGCGGCAGCTTTTTCGGCATTGTCTCCGGGCGTCTCACCCTCTATCACAACATCAAACGGTGTCGTGAGAGTGCGCTGCTCCTCAATGTAAGCTTTCATAGCCCGTAGATCACCGGGCGTCATGTCGGCGAATGAGCCGTCCGCGTCCATTTTCGCCGGAATAATGCCATCATAACGCAGCGCGCGCTGCATCGATTTCTTGCGATTCCACGCGCCAACTACCCAGATAGGGATACGCGGCGATTGCACAGGTCTGGGCAAGAAGGTCATTTCCTTCATGTGGTAGTGTTCGCCATCGTAGCTGAACGGCTCGCCGCTCCACAGGCCATCAAGAATATCCAGGCTTTCGTCGAGCATGTGCGCGCGTTTTTTACGGTCTAACTCTTCTCCGACATTAGAGAAGCCGCCATCGCTAGTTTCACCCAGACCAACCGGCAAGATGAATCGTCCGTGAGAAAGATGATCGAGCGTAACAGTTTCGCGCGCCACCTTCCAGGGACGCCGCCTCGAAAGCGGCGTTATCAACGTTCCCAGGCGTACATGCCGCGTGCGAGCCGCAATAGCCGCCAGTATCATCCAGGGATCGTGCGTCGACTGGTTGCGCATGTTGATACAATCCCACACAAACACGCCATCCCAGCCCGCCTCTTCCGCGTCAACAGCCAGGTCAGCAATGACCTGAGCATCGTAATCCATATTTGGCAGCGTAATACCATAGCGCATAAAAAACCTCCTTTTGCCTCAGACGTTTGGAGATAAGCCTTCTCGTGCGCCGTATCCTGGCCCCTGTCATTCTGAGCGAAGCGAAGAATCTCACTCGCCTGTTCTCATCGGGACTACTGTCCGGTATTCCGCAAGCCTGTCATTCTGAGCGAAGCGAAGAATCTCTGCATCCGACGAGCGAGATTCTTCGCTTCGCTCAGAATGACAGGTATTATCTCCTAATGTCTGCTTTTGCCTTCGAAATCTTACTTGCAGGGTTAGTATACGCGCATATTCCTGACACCTGTTGTCATGATTTCAAACTAGCAGATACAATCCAACTCCGATCAGAGCGGAAACAACCACCACTACCCAGGGAGGCAATTTCCAGACCACCAGCAACCCGAACGCCACCAGAGCCAGCGCGAAATCCACAGGAGCGCGAATCGCGCTCGTCCAGATCGGTTGATAGAGCGCAGCCAGCAAGATGCCCACCACCGCCGCATTGATGCCGCGCAATCCCGCCTGGAATGGCTCAAATGCGCGCAGGCGATTCCAGAACGGCAGGATACCGATCAATAACAGAAACGACGGCAGGTAAATAGCGACCAGGGCTATCGCGGCCCCCATCCAGCCATTCGGAGAGGGCTTGCTGACAGCGCCCAGGTATGCCGCGAAGGTGAACAACGGACCCGGTACGGCCTGGGCCGCAGCATAGCCGGTCAGGAACTGATCATTCGTCACCCAACCGGCAGGCACCACTTCACGCTGCAAAAGTGGCAGCACCACATGCCCACCGCCAAAGACCAGCGAACCTACGCGGTAGAACGTATCAAAAAGCGCCACCGGCTGGCTTTGCGTGACCTGCCGCAGCACCGGCAGCCCGATCAGCAGCGCGAAGAAGAGTATCCAGCAGCCCACAGCCAGGCGGCGCGACAGCATAAGAGGCCGCGGCGTCGATTGTACTGATTG
>DAHVFL010000164.1 GCA_027316975.1 Chloroflexota bacterium
GTGTTAGCGTTGCCTGGATCTGGCCCCTGAATCTTCAGGACAATATTCATGCCCTGCACAACACGGCCAAATAGATTATACGATTTGGCAAGCGTCTTGGTATCATTGGCAGTCGTAATGAAGAACTGGCTACCATTGGTATTTGCGCCACTATTTGCCATAACGATAACGCCCGCGGTATAGGCGCCTAATACAGGCTCGTCCTTGAACTTATAGCCGGGACCGCCGCTACCAGTACCCAGGGGGTCGCCGCCTTGAATCACGAAACCAGGTACCACACGATGGAATTTCAGTCCATCATAGAAGCGGTTCTCGGCCAGGAAGACAAAGTTGTTGACCGTCACAGGCGCGTACTGCGGATCAAGCTCAACCACGATCAGACCGCGATTGGTATTGATGCCCACACAATAGAATGACTTCGTGTTGATGAACATGGTCGGCGGGTTGGGATAGCTACGCACAATCTTCGCCTGGGTAGCTGCGTCTGGCGCGGGCGAGGTATCCGTCAACTGCTTCGTCACTTTTAGACAGGGTGAAGGATTGGGCAGAGTCAGGTCGGGTTTAGGCGTTGGCACAACGCGCACCTTGACTATAGCCTTTTTGGGTGGCGCGAACGGCCCAGCCTTGAAATAATACAGGCTAAAGATACTGGCAGCGATCACGAGAAGACTCAGGCCAATAGCCCAGGGATAGCGGGCCAGCCCGCGAGCAGGGGGTTTATACCCCGGCATGTTGCGACTGCGCTCCTGCGACTCTTTGACCTCTAATTTTGGTAGCGCGGTGGCGTGTGCTTTAGCAACCCTCACCGCTCGCCTATGTTCAGTGCGTTTCGTTTTCGGCATGTTTCTTTCTCTGTTTGTTTGTTTTTTCAATCCTCATCCGCCCCGAAAGCCGGATGCCAATTTCCTGAATAAATACCATCGTTTCGTGCTATAATAACCCTCTTGCGCGTTTGGGTCAAGTACCAGTACGCAAAAGGGAACCATGCGAAGATAGCCTGCTGTTCAGCAAAACCTATCAGAGAAAGGATGAAGCGTGAGAAAAAAGATGAACCTGCGCCAGCCGTAAGAGCATGGTATGCGCGCTGACTTCGTAGCGTTGGGCGAGCGAGTGGATAAAGGTCTCATCCAGGTAGTCGAGGGATTTTTCTTTAAGGTCGGCGGCAAGCATAGCTGCCGGCATCAGGAATCCGGCAGCGACGATGCTGGCTTCAAACCCGGTGGGATCAATTTTCAATGACGATTGCTGCAAGTCCAGTGGAAAGGGAAAGTTGCGGTCGATATGGATGCCCGTATGGTGGCGCAGTTCAATATGAGCCAGTTCATGAGCGATGGCAAAACGCTGCTGGAACGTATTATGCAGCGCGTTGATACCAATAACCGGCTGGCTGCCTTCCCAGAGCAGCAAGCCTGACACAGTAATCTCGTAGGATACGCTGCGCACTGGTATACCCCTTAATTGCGCGACTTGCTCAACTGGAACCGGCGGCTCGCTGACCTGCGCGAGCGAAAGCAACCTCTCAATGGCCTTTTGCAGGCGGGCATGATTGATTTTCCAGTTCACTATGAAACCTCCAACGTTTTCAGGGCGGGGGGCAGCAAGAGCGACGAAGCCCCGCCCTGGTCATCGTTCGAGCAGTTCGCGCTTCTGGGGCTTGCCTCCACTCTAGAAACCTCACTCCTACACCCCGGCTAGCATTTGCACTTCTTCAGGCATCGGTTCATCGTCAGAAGTCTCATGCTTCTCAACGGGACACCAGGGACAGCTATGAACCGGGGCGGGCGGTTGCCGCATGGCTTTGGCGGTGCGGGTGAGATTCTTGACAGTAAGCTGCATAGCATCCTGTGTCAAATGGGCAAATTGCACCAGGTTTCGCTGGTTGCGACGAACCAGGAAGCCCCTGCCAGGTGGCATATCGGTCATGCGCACGCCCAGAACCTGCTGGTCATTGGGATCAGCGCCAAGCACAATGCCCAATCGTCCTGCTCGTACCTGTGTAAGCAGTGGGTCTGTACGCCCCAGGTCCGAAGGGGTACCAGCCACCAGGATATGCAGCCGCAGATCGCGCGATTGCAGCAAAAACTCCTTCAAATCGGTAATGGGGTTTTTACCCAGCGCATTTAGCTGCTCGTAATCGTCGATAACGAGCAGGATGGGGGTTAAATCCCTTCCAACAGGTTCATCATCATCATCCTCTTGCTGTTCTAACTCCGCCTGCAAACGTGCCATTCGCCCGCCCAACTCTTCTTTCAACTTGTTGATGGCAGCCACCAGTTTTTCTTCGCTATCTGCATACTGCCAGATGTTGGGCAGGCGACGCATAGGACGCGAGGTGCGCCGGAAATCCACCAGTATGACTTTTGTGTCAGCGTAACCGGGGGTGCTGGCAAGTATAATCAAGCAGGATTGCAGCACGCCTGTGCGTCCGCTGCCAGGACCACCCGCCACCAGCGCGTGGGGCGTATCGACGCTCAGCTCAAGCGCAATCGGCTGAAGCGAAAGGTCTTCGATACCCGCGCGCAGAAGCATACCGCGGGCTTGCTGCGATTGCGTATCACCAAAGGCCGCCTCAACCAGGAAATCGTCGATATGCACGTATTCGGGAAGCAGTTGGATAGGCGGTGCGCTATTACCATCACCCTCCACTTCTTTTGCTATCTCTGCAACCAGTTCACCCAGGAAACGATTCTGCTCATCATCATCATCGCCCGCGGCTGGCAGCGCGATTTGGGCTTCCTCCAACGTCTGCCCGCGCCGGTAGCCGCGTCCCGGTACGGCAGGGTCAAGATAGACAGCGTCGCTTTTGCCCAGGAAAATCAGCGAGTCCGTCAGTTCAACCAGGCGCAGGCCGATACGCAGATCGATCAAACTCAGCAGTTGTGAGGAAACGGTGACGGGCCGGTCAGCGCTCAAGACGAGATAGACGCCATACGTACGCCCGAATCGCGCAATCGCCAGCAACATATCCATTTCTTTATCAAAAGCCTGCTTAAATTCGATGAACTTATCAATCACCAGCACAACGCCGGGTAATTCGGGCAGGGATGGCTTTTCCTGGCGACGGCGTTGATAGCTCAGAAAATCATCGATCTGTTGATCGCGACAGATGTTTTTACGCTCCTCGATGATGCCGTGCAGTTTGCGTAATAAGCGGCGGATATATTCGCCATCTGGTTCGCCAAAGATGCCGCCAACATGGGGCAGTTTCTCAAAGATACGCAAAGCCTGGCCGCCGTAATCGACGAGGTACATATGTAGTTGCGCCGGCGTGTGTGTCTGCGCAAGCGAGGTAATCAGGGTGCGCAGGAAGACGCTTTTGCCAGAGCCAGAGGCGCCCGCTACCAGCACATGCCCGCCCTGGCGCGCCATATCGAGCATCAACGGCTCCTGTCTCTGCTCCACAGGGAGATCAACCAGCCCGACGGGACAGGTTAGCCAGCCGTAGCGCGGCTGCGGCGCGCCAGATTCAGCAGCACCGGTTGGCTCGACAGGCGGTGAAAGATCTTGCTGCGCGTTGATTTCTTGCAGGCTGATGCGATTCGGCAAGGGATCGGGCCAGGGCCGGAAAAGATCGGCTCCGATCGTGGCGGAGTATGGCTCAATCAAATCCATCAGCACCTTCTGGTCGGTGACTTCTTCCGCGCCTACCGGTGCCTGCTTTGCCAGCATGAGCGATTCGTTAGAAACACGCGCTTTTTGCGAAATACGCGCGCTCTGCAATAACTCGAAAACCTCCGTACCCACCTGGAAATAGGCACGACCGGGAACACTGAATGGCAGGAGTCCGGCCTCGGAACGCCCCAGCATATCGCGGCTATCCTGCACGGACGCCACGCGCAGGCAGATGCGGAATTTGAGGTTGGACCAGATGTTGGGATTGACCGCACCCGTGGGCTTCTGCGTCGCCAGGATCAGATGCACTCCCAGGCTGCGTCCTTTCTGCACTACGCTGACCAACCCTTCCATAAAAGTAGGATGCTCTTTCGCCAGTTCCGCGAATTCGTCAATGATAATAAAGAGATTCGGCAGGGGCTGGTAAGCCAGGGGATTCTGGGCGCGCAGAGCCTGGTATTGCACGATCTTCCTGGCGTTGGCCCCGGCCAGGATATGTTCGCGGCGTCTCAACTCACTTTTAAGGGCGTGCAGGGCGCGTTCGGTCAGCCTGCCACTCAGGTCGCTGACCATGCCGACGGTATGCGGTATCTTCTCAAACGGCTTGAAGGCCGCGCCGCCTTTGAAGTCCACCAGGACAAAGTTGACCAGGTGCGGGTGGTGTGTCAGAGCCAGACCAACGATCAGTGAACTGAGCAACTCGCTTTTGCCCGCGCCTGTCGTACCAGCGACGATGCCATGCGGGCCATGCGCGTTGTCATTGAAATCAATCCATACCGTCCCATTCAAGCCTGTGCCCATAGGGACACGCAGGCGTCCAAAGGGAGGCGAACTCCACCACTGCTCAATATTGAGATGATCGGCATAGTCTATACCAAGCAGATCGAGCAAGCGAACATTACCGGGCAGATCGGCAGTATCATCACCTTCAATGGCGATTTGCATTGGCGCGAGTTCTCGCGCGATGCTGCGCGCCATCGCCACTTCCATGATGTCCGGGCGCACATTTTGCAGCGTCTCGCCCGCGAAGCCGGCAGCCGCGTAATTCAAGTTGTTTTGATCGAGGATACGCACAACGCCGCGACATTCGCCCGGTACGGCCTGTTCCTGAGCCACCAGGTAAATAATCGATACGCCCAGTTGTTCGCCAAGCTTGAAAGCGCTGTTCAAAGCCGGGTGCTTGCGCGCTTCGATATAATCATGCACCATCACGACCAGGTGCGGCAGAGGAGTTTCCGAATTTCCAGTCGCAGTAGGAGGAGCAGGCGTTTCACCGTCACCCCGCGTAGCTCGCTGGCTCAACTCTTCCAGCAGCACATTCAACAGCAGGTCAGCTTCTTCCTGACCTGCGGCAAACAAACGCTCCAGTTTGCCCGGCTTGCTCTGTTTGAGAGGCAGCGTATGCGGCAATTCTTTCAGCCATACCCAGTCTTGCTGTTGCGATGCAGGGAAAAGCCCCAGAATACGCACGTCTTCCGGCGAATGTAACGCGGCGATCTGGCACAAAAAGCCGCGCGCGAAGTCGGCTACGACCTGGCGCGGCCCGGTAATACCCAGCGACTTGACCCTGGTAAGTGGGACACTACATGGAACATCTTTTACCAGCGCGAACTCTTGTTGAAAATTTTGCACTTCGGCCAGCATGGGATGAGTGACATCCAATTCGGGGGCCTGTATCTCAATGGTGAACGGATGGGTACCCAGTCCGACACGAACTTCCAGGAAATCCGGGTCATCCGGGCGTCGTTCCCATAGATGCGTGCGCTCGCTAATGAATGCTTGCAGGTCGGTATTATTGGGGTCTTTGAGCAACGACAGTGCGCGCTGCTCTTCAACCTTTTCTCTCATCTTCGCGCGTAATGTGTTTAGCAGCTCACGATACTTCTGGTCGCCTTGCTTCCATTGTCGTTTCACCTGCCTGGTTTTCTGAGAGCCGGCCGCCATGTTCATCAAGGGCGACATCAGAGAGAAGGCCAGCATAGGCAGCAGAAAGATCATTTGCTGTGGAGACCGCTGGCCCGCCAGATAATAGATGCCGACCATCAAGCCCATCATAATCAGAGGCATCACTAGAGTGATGGAGGATTGTTTAAGAGGAAGCGCTTCTCGTTCCGGCGGCATCGGAATGATGACTTTTCCCTGTGGAAAAGATGACCAGATACGCGGCGGCCTGTTAAAGGTTTCTCGCGTCGTGGTTTGCGCTTTAGACTCTGTTACTGGCATATCTTTTCTCTCTTTACAAAATTCACCCTGGTAACCTCTCTAGAAACCAATTCGACACTTTCAACAGAGCTTCTTAGTGCTGAAAGTCCCGATACAATACATCCAACCAACCCAAATAGGCCATAGCAAAAAGCGCTTTTGGGCCAATTAACGAATTTTTCGACCAATCTGTGTGGATAAGCCTGTGGATAAAATTGGGGATAACTGGGGATAAGTACGTGATTCTGGTGGATAACTGGCGGATAAACTATGTTATGTCACGCGGCACGCTCACAGCATAGGTGCAATGAGACGAACATATCCACATATCCACAGAGCACACCTCTCGCCTGCATTTGCTTTACCGGCAGAGATTCGCTACACTAGTGAAACACCGGTGTTGAGTTTGAGAGATTTTTTTACCCGAAATTTGGCCGGAGCTGAGCACAGAAAATCGAACCTATGTGCTATAATCCGGCTAAGAAGAAATATCCATTACACAGCAGGGCACGAGGTACAGGCAAGCGTGGAGAAACTGTTACCGCAAAACATAGAGGCCGAGTGCGGCGTACTTGGCAGTATCATCATTGACCCGGAAGCCATCGTGCAGGTGTCGGATTTTTTACGCGCCGATGACTTCTATCGTGACGCGCACCGCACGATCTACGAGGTCATTCTCCAGCTTTTCGAGGAACGCGAACCGGCAGATTTCATCACCATCTGCGACGAACTGGAACGAAGCAACAAGCTGGAAGAGGTGGGCGGAGCGAGCTATATCACCTCGCTCATCAACCAGGTGCCAACCAGCGGCAACGTCGAATACTACGGCCGCATCGTAGAGCGCACCTCCATCCTGCGCCGCCTGATTCACGCCGCCGGGCAGATAGCAGCCGTGGCCTACGACTCCAACGACGCAGATGCCGCTCTGGAAAAAGCCGAGCAATTGATTTTCAAAATCAGCCAGCGCCACGCGCGGTCTGATTTCGCGCATATCAGCGAAATCCTGGCAGACTATATGAGCAAGCTCGACAAGCTACACGAGCATCGCGGCTCGATTGTGGGCGTGCCAACCGGCTTCACCGACCTGGACCGGCTGACCGGGGGATTGCAAAAATCGGATTTGTTGGTGCTGGCAGCGAGGCCTGGCATGGGAAAAACTTCGATGGCATTGAGCATAGCGCACAATAGCGCCGTCAAATTCCAGCGCTCAGTGGCAGTCTTCAGCCTGGAGATGAGCAAAGAGCAACTGGCGCAGCGCCTGCTCTCGATGGATGCCGGCATCGACCAACAACGCCTGCGCACCGGCTGGATTGAGGACGACGAATGGGACCGCATCGTGGTGGCGCGCGATACACTGGAAGAGGCCAGCATCTGGATCGACGACACGGCCAGCATCGCTACCACCGAGCTACGCAGCAAAGCGCGCCGCCTGCAAGCCCAGGAGGGCATTGACCTGATTATCATCGACTATTTGCAGTTGATGCAGGCCACCATCGGCGGCAAACGCAACGAGAACCGCGTGCAAGAAATTTCCGAGATCAGCCGCAGCCTGAAGGCCTTGGCGCGAGAATTGAATGTGCCAGTGCTGGCGCTGGCGCAGTTGTCGCGAGCAGTGGAGAGCCGGCAATCGAAGGTGCCACAATTGTCAGATCTGCGTGAAAGCGGCTGTCTCACAGGCGATACGCTTGTATACCTGCCAGACTCAGGCACCTACAAACCTGTTGAACAACTGGTCAGTTTATCTGGCTTTAATGCACTCGCTTTGAATACTGAGACGTGGAAACTGGAACCTCGCGAAGTCACGAAAGCTTTTGCCACTGGCTATAAGCCCGTGTACAAAATGACAACCCGCCTGGGTCGTGCTATTCGTGCAACGGCCAATCACCAGTTCTTGACAATACACGGGTGGCAGAGACTTGATATGTTGTCAGAGGGTATGCGAATCGCTTTACCACGCCACTTAGAAGGGCCTACAGAAGCTTCGATGAGTGACGCCGAACTGGCGCTTCTCGGCCATCTTATAGGCGATGGTTGCACACTGCCCAAACATGCAATTCAATATACTACGCATGAACTAGAGTTAGCTGAGTTAGTGGTGGGTCTGGCGAAAGAGGTCTTTGGTGATGCAGTTACGCCGCGAATCAACAAGGAGCGTGACTGGTATCAGGTATATCTTCCTCCGAGTTATCATCTGACCCACAAGACACATAATCCTATCGTTACCTGGTTGAACAAGATGGGTGTCTTCGGACTACGTTCTTATGAAAAACGGATACCCGATGTGGTGTTTGCTCAACCTGACTCTGGAATTGCTCGTTTCTTGAGGCACCTTTGGTCAACAGATGGTTGTATTAATCAGAAAAAAATCTTGCATCAAACAGCTATTATTGAATCGCTTGTTCTCGTACCGGCTAATACGAATCGAGATGTGCTTCCGCGTGAGATATGGAGGCTTATGGCTGTTCCAGCTATGCAGTTAGCAAGTATTACATCTCGTCAGATGCAAGCCAGCCTGGGGAACGCCTTTTGTGGCACAAGTCTGTATAAACAGAATTTGAGCCGAGAACGTGGCGCTCGGCTTGCACAAGTTGTTCGTTCAGATGAACAAACAAAGCTATCACAGAGTGATGTATATTGGGACGAGATCATATCAATTGAGCCAGATGGGGAAGCCGAAGTCTATGATCTTACAGTCGATGGCTTACACAATTTTGTAGCCGGAGATATCGTGGTCCATAACTCGATCGAACAAGATGCCGATATCGTCATGTTTATTTACAGGGACGACGTGTATAATCAGGATACCGAAAAGAAAAACATCGCGGATATCATCGTAGCGAAACACAGGAATGGCCCGCTGGACGAGGTGAGTCTGTATTTTCAAGCCAGCCAGACCCGCTTTCGCGACCTGGAAGTCAACCAGACTATTGAAGACTAACTGGACGTATGTGTATGACAGTATTTGCCGGATTCCCTTCGGGGAAAAATCCGTATGTGCCGGTGCCAGAAGTATTTTTTACGGTGCTTTTGCCGGAGATCGAGGATGTGGCGGAACTCAAAGTTACCCTGCACCTCTTCTGGCTGCTGGCTCAAAAAAAAGGCGACCCGCGCTGCGTGAGCGATCGCGAATTACTGGCCGATATGGTGCTGTTGCGCAGCCTCAAGCGCAAGGGCGATCCACGTCCGGTAGAGGAGAGACTGCGGCATGGATTGGAGCAGGCAGTAGCGCGGAGCAGTATTTTACGTATCTATTTGAAATTATTGAGCGAAGCAAGCGATGAGGAAGAACTGGTGGGATGGTATTTCTTCAATACGGCGCGGAGCCGTAAAATCGTCAACGAGTTGCAGGGAGGAGAGCTTGTTCCGGCCAGTTTGCTCGCCGCGCGCGATGATGAGCTGGATGAGCAGGCACAGGCGTATAATGATACAGGCTCTGTAGTACCAGCCGGGAGGGCAGGCACGTTACGAGGATACGAACGAGCCGCACAGGTGCAGGTGCAAATTGAACGGCCAAATATCTTTATTCTATACG
>DAHVFL010000165.1 GCA_027316975.1 Chloroflexota bacterium
CGCTCAGGATGACACGGCATAACAGATGCTGGATGGGAAAATTCATCAGGTTGACGTTCTAGCTGTCGGTGGCAATGCTGTTTTTTGCCTGCTTCCACAGGGCGCGCCATTCGGGGCCGGTATATGAGGTCAGGTCGCGGCCCCCGGCGCGGGCGGTGTTCTCCATTGATTGGAAGCGGCGCTTGAACTTGCGGTTGGCATGGCGAAGCGCTTCTTCCGCGTCGATGCGCAACTGGCGGGCAATTCTGGCGACGATGAAGAGGACATCGCCCATTTCCTCGAACTGGGAATCGGGGGCGCTGGCCTCTTCCAATTCGCGCAGTTCTTCAGAGAGTTTGGTCAGGATATCCTGCATAGTATCGTAGTCGAAGCCTGTTTTGCCGGCGCGTTTCTGGTATTCTTGCGCCATCATGAGAGCAGGTGTGGCGGGAGGCACGCGGTCGAGTACGCTCTCCTGTTGCATATCGGTTCCGGCGGCTGCGCGCTCCTGGTGTTTGATGGCTTCCCAGTTCTGCGCGACCTGTCCGGCGCTGCTGACCTCGACTTCACCGAACACGTGCGGGTGACGGCGAATCAGCTTGGCATTGACATGCTCGAAGACATCGCCAATGCTAAAGTCGCCTTCCTGGCGTCCAATTTCGGAGTGCAGGTAGACTTGCAGCAGCAGGTCGCCCAGTTCTTCTGCCAGCTTTTCCATGTTGTTCTCTTCCAGCGCCTCGACCACTTCATACGTTTCTTCAAGCACATAGCGGGTGAGCGATCGGTGGGTTTGCTGGCGATCCCAGGGACAACCATCCGGCTCGCGGCGCAGGCGATAGGTGATGTAGCGCAGGGTTTCAGGCAGGCGCAGCGCGGTCATCACCTCAACAGGTGGGACGTAGAGCGTGCTGAGGTGGTTGGCGAAGTTGTTGCGGTCCAGTTCGTACAACGGCATCTCGCTCACCTGCTCGTCGCCATCGTTATCGGCAGCGCGCACCAAGCGCACCGGCCATTCGTCCGGGTAACACTCGCCCAGAGCCAGTTTGACAGCGCTTGCCAGCCGCCGGTTGTACACCTGCACGATGAGCAGGGGCATCGTTGGGATGATCTTGCCAGCGATTTCATCGGGACGCAGAGCGGCCAGCCCGGTGGCATCGATAAGCTGCATACCGGCCATGAATGGGTCAAGCTGCAGCGCCTCGCACACCGGTTCGAGAAATGACAGGCCAGAAACGATGCGCGTACTCAACCCGCGTTCGCGCGCCGTTTGCAGGATCAGCTGCACAGATGATTCGGCCATCAATGGATGGCCCGGCACCGCGTAAAGCAGGGGCTGCTGCGCCCCCAGTTCGCATATCTGGTGCGCCATACGCGAGTAAAGCGTAGCCCAGTCGTCCGATTCTTCATAAAAGGTATCAAAAGATGCGCAGCGCACATTCGGAAATGCCTGTAGTAGTGGTTCGACGGTGGGATGTATATAGGTGCGGAAGTAAACAGGAGTGCCTGCCCGCGCAGCCTGCGCGAAACAGGCTTGAGCCGCCAGCGTGAGATCATCCCATCGCCCCGGCCCAAGCCCGATAATAGTAATCGCGATTGTCATGCCTCGTCCTCTCTCGATGTTCGGTGCCTTGCCTGTAGTGTACCGGGAGAGAGGAGCAGTGTCAAATAGCCAGGAATATGCCAGTAGCGCAACGAGTTTTTGCGAGAAGCTGACAATTGGGATTATAATGAAGTATGTGATATGCTTTGCTCGATATTATAATTACGCTCGCATTATGGGCGAGCAAGGAGGGTATTTGTTTATGGTAACAACTCCAGCACAGAAAGTCCTCTGCCCTGTTTGTCACCAGGCCGACCAGGTGAAAAAGGTGCCGGCCGCCTATGAAAGTGGAGTGACGCGCCTTGCCCCGCCAGTTATGCCGGTGGCGAACGTGGGCATGATGAAGTATGTTATGGTTGGTTTTGCCCTGGTGGGGGTCGGTGTCTTCTTTATTCTGGTTTTGAGCGGCATCAATGGCTACGGCAGTTGGCCGACCCCTTTGCAGGTCATACAAGCGGTCGTCACGATTCTCGCCATTTGCGCGGCCCTGGCGCTCTCCTATGTTGCCTTATTGCGAGTGGTGCGTGGTGATATGAAGTCGCAGAAGTTATTGCCCGCCTATGACGAGGCGTTGGAGAACTGGCGCCGGCTATATTATTGCAAACGCGAGGACATCGTGTTTGACCCTCAGACCAACAAAACCATCTCCGATGCCTCGCTGCAGTCCCTGATTTCCATTGAAGACAATATGCATCATATGGAGCAGACGCAGCAGGCAGCCGTTTCGCACCAATAAGCAGTAGCGACGCCCCTTGTGGGTGTCCCGTTCGCATCTTCAGCATAACACGCGCATGACGCAGAGGACGGGACACCCACGCACCAATAAGCAGTAGCGACGCCCCTTGTGGGTGTCCCGTTCGCATCCTCGACATAACACCCGCAAGGGGTGTCGCTACTGGCTACATTGCTTTTTAAGAGTATTAGCGGCGGACGATTATGGCGATCACAATAACCAGCACGACGAATGCCAGCGCACCCAGCACGAAATAGGTGTTGCGGCGACCGAGCTTAATGTCTGTGCTTGGCCCTTTAGAGATGACGTTCTTCTTTACCTCTGCCTGGCGTTTCTTGCGTTCCTCGATGCGCTTCTGCGCTTTTTTGCGGGCTGGAACGGGGGTGGGTTCGCTATATGGCCCGGTACCCATATGCTGCATACGGCGGCGCACATCGCGGCTGTAAGTTTCCGCCTGCTGCTCGGCGTTTGGGGTTTGCGATGTGGACATTTCTTTTGGCCGCGTGGATTTTGCTCCCGTAATCGCTGTCCCACCAATCGTTGGCCGGCGATTCTTACCAATCTGTTTGCCCCTGACAGGCGCGGCCTGGGTCGAGCCGGAGTTTGGCGTCTGCGCGAGGGTGATTTTCGGGGCTTCCTTGTGTGCTGGTTGTGTCTTGCCTGTTGTGGGCTTATCTCCACCCGGCTTATTCACCTTTGGCATGATGGTATCCTTTTCTTTAGCTTACCAGGGCGGGGGCAGAGCCGCCGCCCCTACCCTATACGCCGATTCGTGTACCCCTTCGTAGCAGGGTACGGGCGGCGGCTCTGCCCCCGCCCTGGCACCTTTCACTGGGAGGTTTTGTAAACCAGGCAGTCGCCAGAGGTGTCATCCTGAGCGCAGCGAAGGATCTGCGTGCGGCCCGGCGAGAGATCCTTCGCTGCGCTCAGGATGACACCTCCCGGCTGGCCGGTTCTTTTCTGAAAAACCTCCTGGTGAAAGGCCCTGGCACCCCGCCGGGCGGCCCTATCTCCCCCCTGGCTCTCCAGTTACACGCTATTTGGTACGTCACAGAAAATTGTCTCTACGCCAAATTGGGCTTGCAGGAGCGTTCCCAGGGCCTGCACGCCGATTTTCTCGGAATTATAGTGGCCTGCCGCGATAAAATTGACGCCTTCTTCCTGCGCGATACCCCGTGTGGGTTCGCCTACCTCGCCTGTGAGGAAGGTATCGCACCCACGCGCGATCGCTTCTACTAAATAGCCCTGCCCACCGCCTGTCACCACGCCCAGGCGGCGTACTGTTTGCGGCCCAAAGGCATACACGAGTGGCGCGACTCCCGTTTCCCGCGTGATCTGTTCGACCACATCGGACAGGATCATGCGTTTGGGGGCAGCGCCAATCGCGCCGATAGCTATTCCGCGCGACCCTCCCAGCTCCACGCCTTCAACGGTAAAACCCAGACGATTCAGCCATAAGACATTATTGCCTTTTTCCGGGTGCGCGTCCAGTGGCAAATGATAGGCGAGCAGCGAAATATCGTGCTCAAACAAGAGCTTGAGACGCGCTTTCATCATAGCGCCGATCTCGCGGGGCATGGTATCCCAGAATAGCCCGTGATGCGTAATCAGCATATCCACCTGCTGCTCGCCTGCCTGTCGGAAACATTCCAGGTTCGCGCTGACGCCCAGACCCACGCGGTTGACCGCCGGGCGTCCAATTACCTGCATACCATTGGGGCCATAGTCCTTGAACTTGCCTACCTGCAAATAATCGTTTAGATACTGCACAATCTCGTCACGTACTGCGCTCATAGATCCTCCCCTGTCATCCTGAGCGCAGCGAAGGATCTCCTCAAACCATACGAATTTTCGGACAAATTCATGCGTTTTTTCCCTGTCATCCTGAGCGCAGCGAAGGATCTCCTCAAACCGATGCGCATCGCCGGAGATCCTTCGCTGCGCTCAGGATGACAGGAGCTGCGCTCAGGATGACATTTCCCGCTTCTTTTGTGAAACTTCATTATCGCGTTCCTACAAATTGTTTTCTTCCATAAACGCCTTCGCAATCCTGGTTGCCTGTTCTTTGTCGTCGGGAGAGAGCGCGCCGTCGATTACGAGGCTAAGCAGGTGTTCTTTGATGGGGCGCAGCCAGGGGCCGGGTGGGCGACCGAAGAGCGCCATCAGTTCGTTGCCGTCCAGCGGACTCTTGATTGGTACGCGCTCGGCTTCTTCTTTCAAGCGCTGGCAGCGTTCAGCCAGTTCGGCCACGCGGGCGATGGCGCGCGATATTTTATCGGCGCGATAACTGGTGATGTCGGCCCGCGAAAGATCGAGTAAATCCGGCAGATCAGCGTCGCTATTGAGCATGAGCCGCCGCACAGCGCCATCCGTCCAGTCGGATTCATAGGAGTTGGCTCGCATATGCAGTTGCACGATGCGCGACACGCTTTCGATAAAGTCGCGGTCAAAATGCAGGCGTTTCAGGATGTCACGCGCCATATGCGCCCCGACATCTTCGTGGCCGAAGAAATGCACCTCACCCTTATCAACCGTGCGGGTGCGCGGCTTGGCGATGTCGTGCAGAAGCGCGCTCCAACGGCACGCGAGGCGAGGCGAGGAACGTTCCACCACGCGCAGGACATGCGCGTACACATCTTTGCTATGGATGGCGCGCGTTGGGCCGGTGGCTGCCTGGCTGACACCCCGCAATTCCAGCACTTCCGGCACAATCCACAGCATCAAGCCCAGTTCTACCAGCAAATCCAGCCCTTTGGCGGGATGATCGGAGAGCAGGAGCTTATTCATCTCGTCGCGAATGCGCTCGCGCGAAATCTTTTGTAGCTTGTGCGCCTGGCGAATCATCGAGCGGCGCGTCTCAGGCTCGATGGTGAAATCAAGCTGGGCGGCGAAACGGACGGCCCGCAGCAGGCGCAGGGGGTCTTCGTCGAAGCGTTTATCCGGTTCGTTGCCCACAGCGCGTAAGATATGCGCCTCAAGGTCCTGTCTCCCTCCGAAGGGATCGCTGATGTGGCCTGTGAGCGGGTGGCGCGCCATGGCGTTGATGGTGAAGTCGCGCCGCAGCAGGTCGTCTTCCAGCCGGGTGCCAAAACACACCTCCGGTTTGCGCGACTCGGCATTGTATTGCTCGCTGCGGAATGTGGTGATCTCGATGATCTCGTTCTCGTAATGCAGGCGCACAGTGCCGAAACGCTCGCCCACCAGGACGACCGCGCCGGGATGGGTGGGCGCGACGATCTGCTTGACCTCGTCAGGTTTCGCATCGGTCGCCAGGTCCGCGTCGCTGGACTTGCCCCGGTGGAGCAGCCCATCGCGCACCGTGCCGCCAACCATATAGAGTTGTTTGTGCTGCGCGTGAAAAGCTTCCGCCAGCGTGATGATGATATCTACCATGATGAGCAAAATGTACCCATTTCCCTGATTCTGTAATGGGCCTATTGTATCATGGCTGGGAAACGTTGACTAGCTGTTGGGTTGTGTGGCTTGATGTGCCCAATTTCGAAATGATACCATATCTGTTTCACGAGTTGAAGGGACATTGTCCACAGGGATGCTTTTCTAAGTCCACAACGATACGTGTCGAACTCCTACCTGAGAAGGCAGAAGTTCGGCAAATTCGTCGCAGGCACCGACCAGCCTATGGCAGGAGTTGGGCAACTGTCCATGTATCGATATATTTCACGAGGTGCGCGTGATGGGGAGCGAGCAGATCACGTACCTGCTCCATCTGTTTGTAGCTCCAGAGACGCACTGCCAGCATAGTACAGCCGCGTCGTGAAGCATCCTGGTACGTATCGAGATCGGTCGCGGTAAGTGAGCTGAAGAGCGTTTGCCCCTGCCCAACCGCCTCCACATAATCCGAGTTCGTCAGGATATGGATATCCTGCGCATTATAGCCCCCGGCGCGCAACGCCTGAACAGCGCGCAGGGCGTCCTGCCGGTCGTTAAACATGCTATGGATATGTTTTCGGGGAAACGGAGCTGCTGGAAACGTTCGCTCGGACGAGACTGGCAACTGTTCATTCGTATTTTGTGTATCGGGTGTCATTGTAGAGATCATAAGTAGTTTCCTCCTGTTGTGTTCTTCATGTTTCTGGTTTATCGATTTGTGGGGAGGATTCCCTCCTCATATGAAGAAGGATAGCATCAATACGTTGAAGCTCAATTGGAAACAAATGTGAGAGTTCTAATGAAGTGTGGATTTGCCGGGCAGATACGGGTAGCAAGAAAAACACGGTTTAATCAGATAGACCAAATTTCTGATTTTAGAACAAATAATCCAAAAAACCTTGACAAGCCCATTTATTAGGATATAATGTGAACATGGATTAGAACAAAATATCTAATATCCCTGGCAAGGAGGTTCACATGACTGTACAAACGCGACAGGCAAGGAAGCAAACGCTTGATTTCGACGTTGAAGATGAGAATCAGTATTATGTAACGAAGCCGCATACGAGCGCCATCCGCTACGATCGAACTGCGCGGCGCGACACGTTGGAATCGCCAATTGCGCAACCTGGCATGGTAATTCAGCGCAGGCGTTCGGCGTTGGACCCAACGACGGACAGCGGGGTTGCATCTAAAGCGATTGCGCCTTCGAGGTCGAAGGGTGTGCGCTATGCGCGGCGTTTTCCGCTGGTGGCGATTATTCTGGGTATGGCAATGATGGCATTGCTGGCGTTCACGCTCAGTTCTATCGGGTCCTGGTGGCAAATGCACCAGCAGGATATTACCTATGGTCGTCCCAGAACATTCCAGGTGAATGCGGTTGTCGGCCATAATGATAGCGCGGCCAACCCTTCACATTTTATCTTTCTTAATTTGAATCGCCGCGTAATCATCGTGGAGATGCCGGGCGGAGATTCTTCGAAGGCGCGTATCTACAATGGCCCGACACTTTTTGGCGATGGGCAGGATTTGACGCCCGTAACGGCTGAATTCAAGGACGTGAACGGCGATGGCAGGCCGGATATGGTCGTGCATATTCAAGACCAGACGCTGGTTTACCTTAATGATGGAACGCAGTTCCAGCCCTTGCGTCCTGGACAACAGGTGAAGCTGTGAATTGGAGCGAGTGTGAGCCAAAACCCAAAAGCCTGAAGGAAATGTTCCTTCAGGCTTTCACTTTACTACTTATCTACCAGATAAAGTATCGGACCTTCCTCGTCCCTACCACATATCCCCACTGCCGTTACTACAGGCCACCTCTCGTCCCTGCCACGTATCCCCACTCATCCAACGAAGCCTGTCACCTGTTCCATCCCTGCCACATATCCCCACTGCCAATACTACAGGCCATCTCTCGTCCCTGCCACCTATCCCTACCCATTCAATGTAGCCTGTCACCTGTTCCGTCCCTACCACATATCCCCACTGCCTGCGCTTTCTCACCCTGGCTACCTATTCCCATGCTACCTATCGCGCAGGCCTTCCCTCACCACTTCACTTTACCTGTCTATCGCTTTGTCTCACAAAAGCAATAATAGCATGATGCGCTTACGAACAAATGAAAAAGCGCGGACTTATGATGAAGATGTGTTCATACTTCTCGTTGAATTGTGAAATGTGTTGGTTACATTTTCTTCATCAATTGCCAATCGTGTATACACTTCGCGAATACTACTCCGGTCATAGAGCAGATATGTGGAGACAGTGGCTGTCATCCTGAGCGCAGCGAAGGATCTGCGTGCTGACGGCGAGAGATCCTTCGCTGCGCTCAGGATGACAGGCAGGACATTTCTCACATCTGCTCACGGGAAGCCTGATCTCCGCATGTCTGGATATCGATAGGGTCTTGTGGTATCGTTTGCGCCACAACCATGATATGATTGAGAAAAGCGCAATCAACATTAAGGATCATAAAATATGCCCCATTCTTCTTTATTCGATAAGACTGTACAACTTGCCATTGATGATCGTCTGCTCGTATTGAACTCAGCCGCCGATGCTTTCGTGCCAGTAGCGGCGCAGCGTATCCCTGCCGGCGAACTGGCGCTGGCCGAGGACAACATCGCCGCCCTGCATAACGCGCAGAAAGCTTTGCGTAAAGATCAGCTCAAAACTTTGCGCGCGCGTCATGTTCCTTTTCACGAATATACGCTACACGAAGCGCCCGCAACGATGCATGTCGCGCTCATGAACATACTTTACCAGCCAGGTAACGCCTGGATGCGGTATGGTTTGCAACTGGCCGCTTACGCGCTGAAGCCGGGCGGGCGACTGTACGTACTGGGCGCGAAGGATCGCGGCATCCTTTCGCTGGCAAAACAAATGCATACGCTGTTTGGCAACGTCGAAACGTTGGAAATTTCTAAGGGGGAGCGCGTCGTTTGTTCGCATGTCTCTTCTACTACACGAGGCACGATGGAGGACGCGAGAGGAAAGGACGCCATACATGGCGTCCCCACGTTGTTCGCGGAGGGGAAGTTGGACGAGGGGACGCGGCTGTTATTGGAGGCGTTGGAAGTGCGCGCGACCGATGTGGCGCTGGACATGGGCTGCGGCGCTGGCTTCATCGGCGCGCATATCGCGCGCCACGCCACCAGGGGACAGGTAACGATGGTTGACGCCAGCCTCGCGGCTGTCGCGGCGGCGCGTCGCATGATCGAACAGAACGGCCTGACCAACGCGCAGGTCTTGCCCGGTGACGGCGCTCAAGAGTTGCTGGAGCAGCGTTTCGACCTGGTTGTCACCAATCCCCCCTTTCACGTCGGCGGCATCCAGACCACGAAGATAGCCGGGCGTTTCATTCGTGAAGCCGCAAAGGTGCTGCGCCCGCGCGGTCGCTTCTACCTTGTGGCGAATCGTTTCCTGAAATACGAGCCGCTCATGCGCGAATGCTTTGAGACGGTGGAAGAGGTAGCGGGGAATACGAGATTCAAGGTGTTGAGGGGAACGAATTAGCGAGAGGCCAGGGCAGGGGCAGAGCTACAGCCCGTACCCTGTACGATATGAGGCGCAATGCTTGGAGGCGCGATTGGATGCTGCCGACGCCCTGGGAACTGGGGGGGGGT
>DAHVFL010000166.1 GCA_027316975.1 Chloroflexota bacterium
GGGGTGACTCGCCCAGATCGCTCTCCATCGATGTTGTAGTCTCCGCAAGAGCCGGTTCAGCGCTCCATTGCAAAACAGTTTTGACCACGGTTTCGGGTAGTTCCCTGTGAATCACGGAGGTGGTGCGCTGTAACAATACGATGCGTGTGGTGACGCCACCTACCTCGACCTCTTCTAACTCTAGTGAACCCGGCGCGTCGTGCCCTTGCCGGGCAAAGTGTAATTCTGCGGTTCCCCAGATCAGTAACGTGGGCTGCTTCAATTTTTGTATTTCGCTGGAGACATTACTGGAAAGATTACCGGCGAGCCAGTCCATCGGCGCGTGTTCCGCCCCAAATTGGTGCGTCGTAGCATACATATAATCCGGTGGCGGATTACGCGTGCCGCTGGCCAAAGAATTTTCTATCAATTGTTCGGGTTGCCGGAATCTCAATCGCCTGAACAGGCGGGCGCTCGCCACCAGCAGAGGATAGACCAACGCCTGCGCCTGGCGCGGTATGATGATTCTGGCGGGTAGCGCCCTGGGAAGAATAGAGGAGGATGGGGAGGATGGGGAGGATGGGGAAAGGATGGCAGGAAGTCCGAACGCTCCCGCCGAATTGCCGTATAAGGCCGTTGGAGAAAGCAGTACCAGGCGGGTGCAGAGTTCTGGCGAATTGGCCGCGATGGTGACAGCGTAATTGCAAGCAAGCCGGCTCGCCACAAGCGTTGCCGGTTCTCTTACGACGTTTGCAAGAAAATCGCGAAGAAGTTCTGTATATATGCCAGCAGTATAGGAAATATCAGGGCGGTCTGACAGGCCAAAGCCGAGCAGATCAGGCGCATACACACGGAAGCGTGTTGCCAGGGATGCCATAATGCCTAGCATCTCATACGCCGACCCTGCCAGTTCAGGCGTATGGAGCAGCGCCATTGGCGGCGCGTATTGCTCACCTGCCACTTTATAGTAGACATGCCCGCGCTTCCACCTGTATAAATGAGCTTCTCCGGGCAAGGGGCTATCTAATGGCTGCGGCGTCACTACTATATGGCGGAACGCAACCAGTCCTGCCAGCGCGATCGACCCCAGTGCGCCCAATCCAAGTATACGCAAAAATATCCGCACACTTCCTACGAGCCGGTCAATCACATATTTCATAGTAAAAACGCCTCCTCTTTTGCTGAGACGCGCAGAATCGCGCCCACCAAAGTATAACACAGCATGAAAATTTGGAGCAGCCTTCAATGAAACCCTGATCGAAGCGGCTGACGCGGCGATGTATCACGCGCAACGCACCGGACGCAACACCCCTTTTGTGGGTATCGCTACTACGTTCAGGCCATGATCTCCGCCGAGATTTCGCGTGAGAACTGCTCTTTATAGAGACGAGCATACAGGCCGTCGAGCGCCATCAGCTCATCGTGCGTGCCGCGCTCGACAATCTCGCCCCTGTCCACCACCAGGATGATGTCAGCCGCCAGGATGGTTGAGAGGCGGTGCGCAATCGCCAGTGTGGTGCGGTTCTTCATCAACGGCTCCAGCGCGGCCTGGATGAGGCGTTCAGAATGCGTATCGAGCGCGCTGGTGGCCTCGTCCAGGATCAGGATGCGCGGGTTCTTGAGGATCACGCGCGCGATGGCGAGGCGCTGCTTCTCGCCGCCCGACAGTTTGTAGCCGCGTTCGCCCACCATGGTATCGTAGCCATCGTCCAGTTCCATAATTCGGTCATGGATGGCCGCCGCCTTCGCCGCCGCGATCATCTCCTCATCGGTGGCATTATCACGCGCATACATCAGGTTTTCTCGCACCGACGCGTGGAAGAGGTAGGTTTCCTGCGTGACCACGCCAATGATCGCACCCAGCGAATCCAGCGCAACATCTTTAATGTTCTGCCCGTCGATCTCTACAGCGCCGCTATCGGCGTCGTACAGGCGCGGCACCAGGTAGGTGATCGTTGTTTTGCCCGCGCCGCTTGGCCCTACCAGAGCTGCCAGTTGGCCGGGTTGAATGCCGAATGAGATGTGATTGAGGGTTGCGCGCTCCTCCTGCTCCTCCGTGAGAGCCACTGGCGCGGGCGAAACAACCTGTTTGACCGGCTCATCCCCGTTGTCCTGGTTTTCCGCGGCCAGTACGCCGCCCGGCGCGGCTGCCTCATCGCGCTTGTAGGTAAAAGAAACATCGTTGAAGGTGACCTCGCCGCGCACCTCGTTTGGGTCAAGATGCAGCGCGTTGGGCGCGTCCTTAATCTCGATGGGCAAGTCTAGATACTCGAAAATGCGATCAAACAGCGCAAGCGCGCCCTGAATCTCCACCTGCACGCTGAGCAATTGCCCGATAGGGAAAAAGAGGCGACTTTGCAGCGTGGTGAAGGCCACGATGCCGCCCAGCGTAATGCCCGCGCCCGCGGGACTGTGGATGATCTGCCAGCCTGCCACCAGGTAGACCACCGCCGGGGTGATCGAAAAGAAGGTGCCGATAAACATGAAGAACCAGCGACCAATCATTTGCTGGCGCACTTCCAGGTCGGTCAGCTTCTGGTTCTCGTTCTCAAAGCGTTCCTGCGCGTATTTCTGGCGAGCAAACGTTTTCGTGAGCAAGATGCCACTGACAGACAGCGTCTCCTGCATCATCGCCGTCAGCGCGGCCAGGCTTTGCTGCGTCTTCTTGCTGGTGCTGCGTCTCACATTGCCTACCCTGTAGGTAATATAAAGGAAGATGGGCAGCAGGCCCAGCGAGATCAACGTAAGCAGCGGGCTGATAATCGCCATCGCCACAATCGTGCTAATGGCCGTCGAGATATTGGAAACGACGCTGGTTGCCGTGTCGGTGACAACGCTCTGCACGCCGCCCACGTCGTTTGACAGCCGCGATTGAATCTCGCCCGTGCGCGTCGAAGTAAAAAAGCGCAGCGACATGCTCTGCAAGTGATCGTAGAGCCTGTTGCGGAAATCGCGCATCACGCGCTGCCCGACCACATTGTTGAGGTAGGTTTGCCCGACGCCAATAATACCCGTGATAACAGGCATAATAAACATGATGCCCACCAGGATGAGCAAGAGGTTCAAGTTGCGTTTGCCAATTGCATCATCAAAAATGAACCGGATCATGAGCGGATTGACCAGCCCTAAAACGGTCGTGAGGATGATCGCGATAAGCACCAGTACGACCTGGAATTTATACGGTTTGAACGCTTCCGCGACGCGCCGTAACGTGCGCGCATCGGTCTTACGTCCTCGCTTCTTCTGTTCTTCAAGATAAGCGGACATCCCGCCGCCCATGCCATGAAATCCCATATTTTTTATACTCCTGAAAAAACTTATTTGTACATAACGATATATCATCTTCGCTGATGAACATGCTCTGCATCCTTGCGGGTGAAAGCAGTAGCGACACCCCTTGTGGGTGTCCCATGAGCAGTAGCGACACCCCTTGCGGGTGTCCCGTGAGCAGTAGCGACACCCCTTGCGGGTGTCCCGTGCGCGGCTGCGTGCAGGGAGACGCGACACCCGCAAGGGGTGTCGCTACTGCGCACGGGACACCGAGATCCTTCGCTGCGCTCAGAGCCTGCCCTGAACGCAGTGAAGGGATGACAGCATCGGCTTTGGGTATTACAATTCAACAGTGTACACTATCTCCCCATTGTTTTTCACTGTTCAAGAGTCTGGTTTGTCCCTGTAGATTCTGACAGGCTGAGCCTGCGAATCAAGCCGGCGAGTAATGCGCCGCGCACAGGCAACGAGTCGATACGTAAGTATTCGCGGTTCAGATCATGCATCCCGCCGCCTGCAGGTAACCAGGTTTGGCCCATATTGCTCCGTTGTACATCGAAACATACTGTGGCTACCTGAAATTTTGCCGATAGTGCAAGAGAAGACAGGACAGTATTTTAGAAAGGAGCAGATTTCGATGCAGGTCACTTCGTCTTCATCGACAGCATACAGCAGGGAAGAAAACGGGTATCAGGAGGAAATGGACGCGCCCGCGCCTCGCTGGTCGCCACGCATCATCTATATGCGCGCCGGCGTGACACATCTGGCTTCTCCTCTGATGCCATTTGCGGTATTCAAAGATAATCCCCTGCTGAGCTTTCACGCTGCCAGAGAAGCGCGCCGGCCATTCGCCCGCGTAGAGAACGCCGCTGAGGTGGTAACGTCTCTCTGGCATCAGCCCTTTACCGCGTTAACGGAGGAGCAGCGTTATTTTCTGGTAGCGTGGAGCGCCATGCCGCGCATTTCACCACGAATTGTACCCCTGGCAGAGCTAGCTTTTGGCATTGCGACTCCCGGACCATATTACAAAAGGTGGATAACCACCTGCGCCGTCTGCTACCAGGAAGAGCCAGTGGCATGGTGCATCGAAATTGATATGCTTGGAGAACAGGAAGACATCATCGAAATCGTGCTAACAGAGGAAAACATGCAGCGCTTGCTTCCCTCTTAAGCCGGGCGAAATGCCAGAGTAGCGGAGGAAGAAGCGTCCCTACATATGCTGCGCCTTGTCGTACAACGCGAACCACGTATCATCGTAGTACGGCGAGAACATATGATTTGGCTGGATGCTGCTCGTAAAGTCGTTATGGCCGTTCAGGTACAGTTTGTTGCCGACCGAGATGAACCAGGGGCCACCACTGGAGCCACCCGTCATGTCGCAGGGAATGGAGATCACCAGTCCGCCCGCGTGCTGCCAGCTTTTACCGGCGGAACCAGGACACGACTTGCGGGTCTGACCATCGAAGGGATACCCCGCCGGGTAGCCATAAGCGTAGAACATCGAATTGGTTGGCTGGTTGTAGGCCCAACCTGCCCCTCCGACCACATCGGTCAGATTCCCCTGGCTATTGGCAGAAACGATCGCCATGCCAAAATCGCGATGCAAGTCGCCCGGCCTGGCTCCTAACCACTCGGAAGGCACCAGCAGATCGCGCGCGGCCCAGCAGCCATACGGCGTTTTACCGCTATCGTACAGTGGGCAGAAGATCACGTTGCGCACCCAGTTACCATTCCAGTAGAGACAGTGGCCGGCAGTATCAACCGTATTACGGTTGGAGCTTACCACTGCCGTACCGGAACAGACCATGTTTTGACCGGAAGCGTTGGTGAAAAAGACCTTGCCAACCGTTGAAAGGGGATACGCCGCGTTCCCATTGCCGGGAGCCTGTCCATCTTGCCGGGTCGCCTTGCCCGCGCTGGCGTCGCTGCTCGCCTGTGTGACATCGACGCTATTGCCAGAATTGTCGATCAGTTGGTCGGCATCGATGGCGCTGCTCATAGCATTTTGCGTCCAGTAGCTGATAACGCTGCTAGAGGTCGCATCTACCGTGTATTCGCGAATCGTGTCCGACCGCCCCGTCATCCAGGCAAACACAAAATTCCCAAAGACAACCAGGTACACCACGTATACAACGCCCAGTAAGCCCAGCAGGGTCTTGCCAGGTGGAGGCCATGAGATGAATGTACGCTGTCGTGGCATGATGCCTCTCTCTTTCAGCAAGCATTGCGCGACTTAGACGGGAGGGCGTTTTGAACGCTTTTTCCTACCCACAAGAGGCTTGATATTCTTAACTTTTGGCATTTTAGCGGGTTTGGCGCTGCGCATCCTCTCCTCCGTCCAATACTTGAGCGCATCCCCGGCAGAAGTATCCACCGAATGCCTGGCGACACCGGCCGCCTCATCCGATTGCGCCAATCGTTTCCGCGCTGCCATCGCCAGGTATACCCCTGCCAACAATCCCAGCAGGAGTACACCCACCAGAGGCAGCCGGTTGAATCTACGGTGTTGTAACATCATGCCTCTCTCTTTCCATGAGCAGCATTTTTCCTTCATTCCAGATTAGTTTTCCTCTAAGGATAAGTATACCGCACTGGACCTGTTGGGACAAGGGGCCGAGGCGAACGTTTCCAATCATTCCCCTCTCCGGTCATCAAATTTCATCCCATACGAGAGCAGTCACCTGCAACTATTCAGCAGAGACTTACGTGTTAGAAGAGGATGTCATTTTTAATGAGTAGCAGAACATGGTCAAATAAGGAGCAATAAACAATGAGTTATCAACCTTATCCACCCGAACCGGATGCGCAAAGATACCAGCAGCCGCCCAACGAAGCGCCTACCGAGGCGCAGCCCTATCCCGTCTATGGCGCTTCGCAAAGATCTAATAGCGACGGGTCGAATGCTCAAAGCCAGTACCAGAACTATATAGACCCGGCGGGCAACCAGGTCGTGCGGCGTGAAGAAACCTATGTAGATGAAAATCTGCGGCGCACCAACATCCGCAGCAGGATTACCAATATCACCTACTTTATATTAGGTGTGCTGGAAGTCATCTTGCTGCTGCGTCTCTTGTTGCGGCTGCTCGGCGCGAACGAGGTCAGCGGCTTCGTTGCGTTCATTTACAATCTGAGCCACATCTTTGTGGCCCCCTTCAACGGCATCTTCAACGACCAGGCGCTGGGTAGAAGCGTCTTTGAAACCTCTACCCTGATCGCCATGATCGTTTATGCATTGCTGGCATGGGGCATTGTATCACTTGGTCGTCTGGTATTCGCCCCCGTTAATCCGGCCAGCCAGAGCATGACAACAACTCGCCGCAACCGCCTGTAAAATTTACATGTACCAATCGGCGCGTGTTAGCGGCAAACCGCTTTCGCCATGCGCGGGTTTAGCGAGCAATGCCTGGTAGATGTTACTGGAGCCAACCTGAAAGCCATGCGCCGCTCCTGACATATACAGACGCCAGATGCGATACGTAACATCGCTGGTCAGGCTTCGCGCCTCATCTGCTCGCTTTTCCAGATGGCGCACCCAGTGGCGCAGCGTGAGCATATAATGCTCGCGCAGGCTTTCCACATCTCGCACCTCGAATCCACTCGCCTCGGCTGCTTTCAGCATCGCGCTGATTGGCACCAGTTCCCCGTCGGGGAACACGTAATGGCTGGCGAAGCTGTCCTTCGATAGCGCGGGAACGGCCATATTGCTGGCAATGCCATGGTTGAGGAAAACCCCACCGGGACGCAGCACGCGCCACGCCTGTTGAAAGTAGGTGGGTAAGAGCGCTTCCCCTACGTGTTCAAACATGCCCACGCTCACGATTTTGTCGAAGGAGTCGGGCGAGTTGATATCCCGGTAATCGCGCACTTCCACACGACAACGCTCCGCCAGCCCGGCCTGCTGGATACGCTGACGCGCCAGCTCGGCCTGTGGCTCGCTCAAGGTGATGCCACAGGCATCGACTCCGAAATGCTGCGCGGCATACAACGCCAGCCCGCCCCAACCGCAGCCGATATCGAGCAGTTGCTCCCCCGGATGCAGGCGCAGTTTGCGGCAGATATACTCAAGTTTGCGTTCTTGAGCCGTATCGAGGTCGTCGTCCGGAGCGGCGAAATAGGCGCAGGAGTAGACCATGCGAGCGTCCAACCACAGGGCATAAAAATCATTGGAGCGATTATAATGATACGTCACGGCCTGCCGGTCGCGCTCTCTGGAATGGCGAGCGCCGCGCAATTTCGCCGCCGCATCACCCGGTCGCCCTGGTCGCGGCTGTCCCGTATTTGGCAGGCTCAGCAGGCGTTTCCCATAGCGCAACTGTTCCACCTTGCCCCATCTTCCTTCGAGAAATTGATCCGCGAGGAAGAATACCGCTTCAATATCCCCCTCGATATCGAAGTCATTGTAGATATAGGCCTCACCCAGCGTCAGTTCATTGGGTGGCAGAAACATCTTGCGCAGCGCTCCCGCATGTTGCAGCACAATCGTGAAACGCGTCGCTTCATCACCCGCTCCCGCTGGTTGGGGTCTCCACAAAGTTCCCTCCCATAAACGCACTGCAAAGTCACGACGCGGAGAGGAACCCAGGATGTCCTGTAACAAAGACAGTGTGGCCGAAAGCGCCGGGTCGGTGGTTTTGACGGTTGAATTCGCCATGCTCTATGCATCCTTTCTAAAAATAGAATTCCTTCCTGGCATTTCCAGGAACAATATCGTTTCGTTAGAAATCAGGATACCTGATAAAGAAGTATATAATAATGGCGTTGTTATATCATGCTGGTATCATTCACACAATCCGCGTATCACGTCAATCATCTCCGGTGCGTTGCGCGCAAACTCCGCGCGTACCGGCAGGTGGGCTTTGAAATCCTCTACCGCCATATCATCGAGGAAGCGCGTCCCCTCGTTGTCGAGCATCACACGCGGCAGCAGCACGAGGTCGCCCAGGTCAGTATTGGCAAGCAGCGCATCCAGCACGTCCTGCCCGCACAGCAGACCGGCCACCGTGACTTCGGGACCGAAGAACTGGTTGACAACAGGTAACACCTGCACATCCAGGTTCTCTACCTGGCGCAAATCAGCCGCGAATGCTTCAATAACACGGCTCGCCATCGTGCTGGTCACGAGCGTAACGCGGCGCGGCTGTGGCATTCGCGCCGGTAACTTGCGTTTGCTTCGCCCCCATTGATCAATCAGGTAGCGCGTCATGCCCACACCATTTTCGATTTGCGCGTAGGAACCGTAGTGTCTGGCCGGTGGGAAGTCGCGCCCGGTGATGTAGTACCATTCATCCGAGAGGTACACAAATGGGGAGCCGTCCTGGCTTTCGGCCTCGAATCGCCGCTGGCGCTGCTCAACCTGCTCGATCACCGTCACGGCCTCCTCAGGCGTATAGTGGCGCAGCGGCGGTAAATCGCCCGTTTTCATCATATTGTTATATTTGGTGAGGCCCACCGGCACCGCCGAAATCGATTCGACGATGGGGCGCAGCGCTGCCAGGTCTGTGATGCTGCGGTCAAGCTGCGGGCCATCGTTGATGGGGGGACATAGCACAAGCTGCGTGTGGCAGGTGATGCCCATGCTGCCCAGGCGTTGAATGTGCGCGATGATGTCGCCCGCGCGCGGGCCATCCACCATCTTTCGTCGCAGATCAGGGTCTGTCGTATGCACCGAGACGTACAACGGCGTCAGCTTCTGCTCGTCCAGTCGCTGCCAGTCGTGCTCTTTCAGGTTGGTCAGCGTAATAAAGTTGCCAAACAGAAAAGAGTAGCGATAATCGTCATCCTTGATATACAGCGTAGAGCGCATCCCGTGCGGCAGCCCCGGCTGGGCCGAGAAGCGTTCGGGCAGCCCCTTGATAAAGCAGAAGACGCATTTATTGGCGCACTGGCGAATAAAGGGTGCCGGCTCTTCGCCGAAAAGCACCCCCAGGTTCTCATCGTAGGTCTTATTTACCTGCACTTCATGCTGGTTCAGTTGCCGCTCAAAGCCGATCGTCAATTCTTCATCGGCCACGTAAAAGCGATAATCCACCAGGTCGCGCACCGCGCGACCGTTGAT
>DAHVFL010000167.1 GCA_027316975.1 Chloroflexota bacterium
GTGGGAATAGAATCGATGCTGGCCGGATGAGCAAGCACCTTGATTTCGTTGACCAGGGAAGCGGCCACGTATTGCGCGATCATAAAACCTGAGTTCAAGCCGGGATTGGGCGTCAGGAACAGCGGCGCGCCTCCCTCATCCCAGTCGTGCGGCCCCATCAAATTGAAGATGCGCCGCTCAGAAAAACTCGCCAGTTGCGCGAGCGCGATCGCCAGAAAGTCCAGCGCCAGGGCAAGCGGTTGCCCATGAAAATTGCCGCCGCTCAATACGTCCCCTTCACCGGGAAATACCAGGGGATTGTCGGTGACAGCGCCCAGTTCTCGATCGAAAACTCCCGCGCTGTAGTCCAGAGCATCGCGTACCGCTCCCAGCACCTGGGGAGCGCAGCGCATGGAATACGGGTCCTGCACGCGAGGGCAATCCGCGTGACTGACATTAATTTCGCTATGCGCTACCAGCCGGCGCAAACGCTCCGCGCTGATCTGTTGACCGACCTGTCCTCTCCGCCTGTGTATGCGTTCATCCAACGGCGCGTGACTGCCCATCAGGCCTTCGATGCTCATAGCGCAGGCTACTTCCGCGGCCCGCAATAACACCTGCGCGTCATATTGAGCAAGCACGGCTATCGCTTCCATAAGATGGGTGCCATTGATGAGCGCCAATCCTTCCTTCGCGTGCAGCGCAATAGGCTCAAGTCCAACACGTTTGAGAGCTTCTGCGCCACTATAGTGTTGTCCCTCAACAATAGCTTCTCCCTCGCCAATCAGCGTCAGGCCAAGATGCGCCAGGGGAGCGAGATCGCCGCTTGATCCTACCGAACCACGCGAGGGAACCACCGGAAAAACACGCACATTGAGCATAGCGATCAGCAACTGCGCCACTCCGACGCGCACACCCGAATGACCACGCGCCAGGCTCGCCGCCAGCAATAGCATCATTGCGCGCGTCACTTCTTCGCTCAATGCCTCTCCCACCCCTGCCGCGTGACTGCGCAACAGGTTATGCTGTAAATCCGTCAACTGCTCGTGCGGGATGCGCACGCGACTCAAGTGACCAAAGCCGGTAGTCACACCATAGACTTTGCGCCCCTCCGCCGCCAATGCATCAATTACCGCCCGTGCTGCCTGAATACGCGCCACGGCTTTCGTATCCAACTCAACCAGCGCATAATGCCGCGCCACCGCGATTACCTGCTCCGATAGCAGCGCAAGTCCATCAAGCGAAACACGTGTAATGTGTTGATGAGGATGTTCGGTCTTCATCGATGAAGATTCCTTTCTGGCTACGACGCTTCTTAAACACATTGTAGCAGATAGCGAGAGGCAGCGTAAATCATGACCCCTTTTCTTGCCGCATATTCGCCATGATTTGCGCTGTAGGAGCGGCTATCATTAACACTAGAGTTACAAAGAGCAATGGGAAATTGATTAGCCGCGTGAGTATATCCACCTGAGACGGGGCCAGCAGTACGAGAAAATAGAGACACTGCGCCAACCCCGCGTATTTGCCCCAGACTGTTGAACCGAAACGCACCGGGTGCGCGAATATAAAATAACTGGCAAGGGCAGCCAGCAAAGGCAGCAGAAAGCGCGCCAGCATCACTATACCCACCCATAGTGGTAAAATGCTATGCTGGATAAGCATCAGGGTAACTGCCAGGTAAAGGCAAAAGTCCGCTTCGCCATCGGTTATCTGACCAAGTTTGCTCTGCGTATGGGTGCGGCGCGCAATCTGTCCATCCAGGATGTCAGTGATGATTCCGCTGAGAAAAATAAGCAAGATCAGCATAGTCGGGGTTGGCACACCGCCCAGCAATCTACCCAACAAGTATGACGCGCCCAGCCCGCGCAATTGCGTGCAAAAATTGGCAAGTCCAACGATGGGGAGCAGCGCGCCCGCCTGCGGCTGGCGATTCAATCCCAGGTGCCAGTACATATCGTTAATCTGCCACACCACACAAAACAAAAAGCCCGGCAAGAGACGCAGCGCAATAGCTGGCCCTTCTAATCCAAAACTGGCAGCGAACAGCATAAGACCTGATACACAGAGCGCAAGGCTTACACGACGCCATGAATGTCTCAAGCACGCATTGGTAGTAGCCGTCTGCCGCGACATGTTCCACGACCGCGCGAGAAAACGCGCCCACGCCAGCGGGCTAAATTTCTCATGGCGTAATGTCGTGAGCAAATCAACGACAAACTGGCTTTCGTTCGATACGGTCGAAGCCATTGCAGGGTATCCTTTAGACAGGTTCTCATTCAGAAACAATAATGTTTCACGTGAAACATTCCTGAACCCCAGAGCGCTCTGTTACCTGTCATTCTGAGCGCAGCGAAGAATCTACGTTTTGCTCCACGAGAGATTCTTCGCTGCGCTCAGAATGACAACGATACATTTGACAGTGATAGTACTTGTTACCGTTCTGGCATATCATAAAACAATCAGGATGCGATAAACACCGAATGGACGAGATTCACGCCGAAGTGGTAGCCAATTTCATGATAATCCGCAATCGACCAGAAAGCCAGTTCGCCGCGTTTGCCCACCTCGATGCTGCCCGTCATTTCATGCAGCGCCAGGGCGCGCGCGCCGTTAATGGTGGCCGCCGTCAAAGCTTCTTCCAGCGACATACCCATAGCCGACATCGCCAGTCCCAGCATCAGCTGCATGTTTTCACAATACGAGGTACCTGGATTAAAGTCGGTTGCCAGCGCCACGAGCAGTCCGCGCTCAAGCAGACGCCGCGCCGGTGGATAGGGATCGCGCAGGGTATAGGAGCAGCCGGGCAAGAGCGTTGCCACCACCCCGGCTTCGCGCATATCGTCCAGGTCGGCATCGCTGGCGAAATCGAGATGATCTGCCGATGTAGCGCCCAACTCTGCCGCCAACTTTGCGCCGCCCGACGCGCTCAATTGATCTGCGTGAATTTTGAGCAGGTACCCTAGCTCTTTCGCGCGCGTAAGAATGCGGCGGCTCTCATCCGGTGAAAACGCCTCGCGCTCGCAGAATACGTCACAGAAACGCGCCAATCCTACAAACGATGGCAGCATTTCTTCAATCACAAGATCAACATAGGCGTCGCGCTTATCGCGATACTCCGGCGGAACACTGTGCGCTCCCAGAAACGTCGGTACCACGCGCACGCGGCTATACTCATAGGACGGGCTTGTCTCCATCGCATTCAGATTGTTGATGATGCGCAAACACGTTTGCTCAGTTACCTTATCCAACCCGTAACCTGTTTTCACTTCGACCGTTGTCGTACCATGATTGCGCATTGTATGAAGCCGCCCGGTCGCCAGTTTCGTCAGCGTTTGAGTATCCGCGCCGCGGGTCGCCTGCATCGTTGTCAAAATGCCGCGTCCCTGGGCAAGCAACGCGCCATAGCTCACGCCCTGGCGGCGCAGGTGGAACTCTTCTGACCGGTCGCCCGCGAAAACCAGGTGGGTATGCGAATCCACCAGGCCAGGTGTTACCACCATGCCCTGAGCATCAATGGTAGCGATCTCGCCTACAGCATTACCTGCATCATGCTGGAACATTGGTTCATTTTCATCGTCACGCCCCAGCCAGACGATCACCCCGTCATGCAAAGCGACCGCCGCCTTATCTATAACCTGTAAAGGGCCGGACGCTCCTGGAACGGGGTGTTGCGCAACCGTGACAAGCTGCCCGATGTTGCGAATGACCATATCGGCCTGGATACGCGCCGGCTGTTGCAATGGGTCAGGCATCATTTCCATGCCTCCTCTGGATTAGTTTAGTCTGATACCTCCCACGTTATAACACACACGGGAGCGGGGCGTCGAGTACGATGTGACCAGGGCAGGGGCAAGCCCAGCCCGTACCCTATACGGGAGGGGAGAACCACTTCGTAGCAGGGTACGGGCTGGGCTTGCCCCTGCCCTGGTCACAGTAATCTGATTTTCATTTGCTCTCGTAGTATCTGATAGCAGCATGATTGATGCTGAACAGTCTTGATACAGTACCCTGAAGCATTGAGTAGTATTCGCGGTCAGGAAGTACTCATCATCTTTCATTCCCATCGTGGGAAAAGGAGTTAACATGTCATCTATTCGCTTCGTTCCAACCCGCGTGCATGGCATCTTCGACTACGTCGGAGGTATTGCCCTGATAATCGCGCCGTTTCTCTTCGGATTCTTCAGTGTAGGTGGAATAGCCGTCATCCTGCCTGTGGTGCTTGGCGTCGGCCTCATTGTCTATAGCCTCTTGACCCGCTATGAACTGGGTATTCCCGCCATCAAGTTCATCCCGATGCCCCTGCACCTGCTCTTCGATTTCGTGGCCGCCGCGCTCTTAGCCGTCTCTCCATTTCTGTTCGGATTTTATCGTGACGCGCCCAACGTGTGGCTCCCTCACCTGATTTCGGGCATCGGCGTCATTCTACTCGTGCTGGTTTCACAAACCCAGCCCCGCGCACACACAGCCAGAGCGACCGCTTAACCCTATACTCAAAGAGAGAACAGCATCATACGCCTGTGGCATATGATGCTGTTTTCTCTTTATCTCTTCCCCTTGCTCAATACCTGTGGATTTGATACACTGTTGTCAACAGTGAGGGGCGCGATGAAGAATATCAATGAAAGAAGACACTTATGCGAGCAGTTGACGATAGTAATCCCAAATTCGCGGCGGTCATTCGCGAATTATTGATCTGGAAGCAATTGCCGGAAAGCGATTTGTCGCGCCTGGTTCCTCGCTATTTTCTGGTGACAGACGACTTTCGTGATATGGAAGATCAGGGTTTACTCACAATGACCTTTTACGGCGATGAATACGTATTGAGTTTGACTACCTATGGTCGTCTGTGGTTGGAGCAATACACCGCAGAGCAGAAGGAGAGCGATAATGCCCGGTTATGATGAAGAAGAGGCATTTCCATACAAAACGATTGGTACCGATGAAGCAAAGCAAATGATCGAAGCGGGCGCGCGTGTTATCGATGTGCGCCAGCTGGACGAGTGGAAGCGCGGGCATATAGCCGGAGCCACGCTGCTACCAATCGACGGTATTTACTCATTCGGCAAAGCCCTCAAGGAGCAGTATCTTCCCGCCGGTGAAGCAGTGATCTTCGTATGCGCCAGCGGCCAGCGCAGCGCATCCGCCTCCGAAATTGCCCTGGTGGTCGGCCTGGATAATGTCTATAACCTGGCAAACGGAATGAATGGCTGGATGATGAGGCGTTACCCTGTAGAGCGGTAAAAGTTTGCTTCCCCATGTCGTACAATAGACAGTGCAATATGCTGAGAGGAGTAATATATCATGCCCCTGCTTGAAGGAAAAAAAGTGCTCATTGCCGGTATAGCCAATCATCGTTCCATTGGCTGGGCTATCGCGCAAGCTTTCGCCCGTGAAGGCGCGCAACTCGCTTTTACCTACCAGGAACGTATGGAAAAATATGTAAAAGAGCTGGCCGAGAAGATTCCTGGCACCCCCACTATTCTCTGTGATGTACAGAGCGACGAACAGATCGACTCCGCGTTTGAGAAAGCCGGGGAACTCTTCGGCGGCAAGCTTGACACCTTTATCCACTCGGTCGCCTTTGCCCCTCCGCAGGAACTGGAGAACCCATTCCACCAGACCACGCGCGCCGGTTTTCAGACTGCCCTGGATATCAGCGCCTATTCGCTGGTGGCAATGGCGCGGCGAGCCGTACCGCTCATGCAGGCCAATGGCGGCGGCAACATGCTGACGCTGACCTACATGGCAAGCGAGCGCGTCATGCCCAAATATAACGTGATGGCTGTGGCGAAGGCCGCGCTGGAGTGCAGCGTGCGTTACCTGGCCTTCGAGCTTGGCGAGTTTAATATCCGCGTCAACGCCATTTCAGCCGGGCCGCTCAATACGCTGGCCGCGCGCGGTGTCTCCGGCTTCACCACCTTTCGCGGACACGTCGAGACTGCGGCTCCCCTGCGCCGCAATATCGAGCAGGGCGATGTTGGCGACGCCGCGCTCTTCCTGAGCAGCAACCTGGCGCGTTCCATTACCGGGGAAATCCTGTTTGTGGATGCCGGCTACAATATCATGGGCGCATAGAAAAGCTTTGCTTCCTATTGTTCGTACCTTTGAATTGGCGGACTCTGCCGCGCTGGCTCTCCACACTTGCTGCAAAAACGGGCAGTTGAAAGATTCGCGTGGCCGCAGGGCCAGGGCACCCTGATCTGTGTGCGATCTCCAGCCGCATTTGAAGTACCCGCGGCATATGGGTTCGCCTGCCTGGGAAGAGACGGCTGAGCTGATTGAGGTGGAGCAGGCCACACCGGCGGTTGCGAGACAGGCGGCGCAGGGGGCGGGCCAAAGGGCATTGATGGATTGCGCTGCGGCTGGTAGGTCTGTGGCGGTTGCGGAAACGAAGGGGAAGGCGAAGGCCCCTGGTTTACAGGTGGCGGCGTAAATGGATACGCTCCATTCGCTGGTGCGCTATAGTTTTGCTTGCTTGTTGCCAGGGCGGGCTTCTTACCTCTACCCCGCGCGATTACCACTCCGAAGAGCAAAACTCCCAGCACAACCACAACGCCCACTGCCAGCAACGGCCAGTTATTCGCCAGGAACGAAGACGCCTGCGTCGACGAAGGAGTTGATGTGGGTGTTACCGCTACTTTCTCGGTTTGGGCCTGCTGTTGCGCGTACACCAGGTAGCGATTGACGCCCTTAAATTGCGGATAGGTTGTGGCAAGCTGCTGCAACTCTTGCACAGCTTTACGCCAGTGGCCGGAACTTGTGACGCTATAATCATTAAAAGCCTTGCTCCAGGCCGTTTGAAATGCTCCAGGGGCAGTATTCAGGCTCAGTTGTTGCACCAACTGCCGCGCGCTATTGCCCGCTTGCAGGAAACTGGTACTTCCCTGCGTGCCGATACCAAAGCTGACAATCCCAACCACTTTCCCCGTCGAATCCAGCGCCGGGCCACCGCTATCGCCACGTTCCACGTTGCCTCCCACTTGAATGAGGGGCGCGCCCGTATCCGTCGTCTTGATCGAACTGACATTTACGGTATTTACCGACGAGGTAAGCAGGTTGGTCGGTGTTGTACTCACATCGCCATTCCCAGGAAAACCAATGATAGTGAGCTGATCCTGCGCCTGGACGCCGGAAGAGTCCCCAAGCTGCACCATTGGCATATTATCCATATTGCTGACATGGATGATAGCGACATCTTTCTGATTCACGGCGCTCTGGGCCTCAATGCGATCAACGTTTGAATACACAGTAGAGGGGATACTCTGGAAGCTAGTCGCGCTCAATGGGCCGGTGAAAGCAAAACTCAGGTATACCCTGCTCGTGGGCGTGTCATACTGGCTGGTAGAGTTCAACTGGCCGCTCGCCAGCGCCTGCGCCACCTGGGCAGCCGAAACCGGTGGATTGACCTTCAGTGTCTGGTCCATGTAAGTCGCTACATCCTGCGCCGCCGTCTGTTGCAAGAAGTTGTCAAGGTCGGCCTGCGCCGGATTGACCACATGATCGGCGGTCAAAATATCGCCATGCGCGCTGATGAACGTGCCGGAACCAGACGTGACCAGCGGATACCCGTTGCTGCCATCTTGCGGAAACGTGACGTTGCCCGCTGCAAAATTCACAATCAACTTGCCATCAACCTGCGTAATGATGCGCACCACCGCCGGTTGCGCAATATCTACAGCACGCACAACTGGATCGGCCACGTTGCCACCAGGAATATCATAGGTATAGGCTGACGCAATGCCTCCACCGGCCAACAGGCTCATCAATGAGATGATGCCGGCCATGCATAGCATAGACAGTAGTTTTATGCGTCCCCGTGTTTTTATCGATCTATCCATTTACGTATACCTGTGCTTTGTTCCATTCAATCTGTAGAAGTAAGGGTTGGGCTACACGAAAAGCTCCTCGTAGTAATTAAAAGCATTATACCTCATATTTTCGGCAATCGATATGAGGTATTTCACACACTCCTGCGCTTATCACCTGTAATGGCGCGCCAACTCCGATGCATATTTTTTGCCCACGCTCGCGCTGTGTTCTTCCAACCAATCGCTTAAACGGGTATGACCCGTAGGTGGCTGCTGCGAGATCAACAAATCCGCCATTAGTCCGAAAACTTCCTCGCGTGTAATCAACACATCGCCCGGCAACGGCTCGATCATTTTCGTCAAAGACAACGCGACACGGGGATTCACATGTGTAAGTATAACTCTTTTGCGCAGTTTTTCCATAATCAACCGTACTAATTGCTCAAAAGTAAACACCTCTCTTTCTTCTTAGCTCTAGTGTAATCATAAGGCACGAAGTAAAGAGATATTACACCAGCAGCTATGTAACATTTTTGATGTTACATAGCTGCTGGTGTAATATCTCTTTACCATTGACTTCATCTGTGTGCTTGACAGGCGACTCTCTACCATGTTAGCATTAACCCATGAACGAAAAGAGTCACCATCATTATCCGTATAAACACATCGCGCATGATTTCGCCGTATAAGCCTGGCACATTTGCTTATGCGGCGGAAAATGGTGCCGGTGTCTGAACGCCTGTAAAGGCTACCGCTACTCTCATGAGCATATCAATTGCGCGGAGTAGTGATGGCTTTCGTTGGTAACTCACCCGACCTTTTCCCCGTTTCAGTTCTCGCCATCTCCATACTCTGCGCAGCATCGCATGTATCGCCAGGTTCTCCGCTTTAGTCTCCTGTCATCCTTCGCTACGCTCAGGATGACAGGAGGGAGCATACTCTGGTATATTATCAAACTTCATTTAGAGGAGAACATACACATGTTACTCGTGAATTTTTCAAAGGTAAGCAAAGATTTTGGCGGCAACTCCGTCTTTCGCGAAATCGACCTGGAAATTATGGAGGGCGAGCGCATCGGGCTGGTAGGCGAGAACGGCGGCGGCAAATCCACGCTGCTCAAGCTGCTGGCCAGCCTGGATGAACCAACGAGCGGCGTCATTTCGCGCCGCCGCAACCTGACCCTGGGCTATTTGCAGCAGGAGACCGATCCGGGCCAGAGTCACAAAACAGTTTTCGAGGCCGTTTCCGAGGTCACCCAGGAACTGGTTGACCTGCCCAACCTGCTCAACGAACTGGAGACGCGCATGGCCGACCCTGCTATCGCTGACGACCCGGACGAACTGGCGCGCGTCCTCGATGCCTACGGCAGGGCGCAGGAACGCTTTGAAGCGTCGGGCGGCTATAGTGGCGAGCATAACGTTGAGGCGGTATTGCAGGGACCTGGTTTCGGACCTGCCTGGTACGAAATAGAGGTTGGCTCGCTGAGTGGCGGCGAGAAGAAGC
>DAHVFL010000168.1 GCA_027316975.1 Chloroflexota bacterium
CGCATCGCCATCGAAGCCACCAACGATTTCAGCCAGCTTCTCGCTTCAGGTTTGACCTCCATTTTCGCCATTCAGGCACTCGTCATTATGGCAGGCAACATGAAATTCTTACCTTTAACCGGTATACCACTGCCGTTCCTGAGCTACGGCGGCAGCTCAATTATCGCCAACTATATCATTGTCGGCATCCTCTTGCGCATCTCACACAACACAGCAATCGAACGCGAAGGACAGGGCTGAACTATTACGCTGGGGTGAGCGTCATTATTTTGCGCGCATAACCAGGGCGGGGGCAGAGCCGCCGCCCAATAGGCGTCAAGGGAAGCCAGGTAGAAAGTGGACTCGTCCGGCTACCAGGGCGACCGCAAGGGTCGCCCGTACCCTATACGAACCAGAGATCCGGTCGTCTAGGGTACGGGCGGGGCTTGCCTTTCACTGGGAGGTTTTTTAGGAAAGGGCCAGCGAGTGGGAGGTGTCATCCTGAGCGCAGCGAAGGATCTCTCGTCGGCAGCACGCAGATCCTTCGCTGCGCTCAGGATGACAGGCGAGATCGGCGCGTCTCAAAACAACCTCCCAGTGAAAGGCGGCGGCTCTGCCCCCGCCCTGGAAGCGGCACGGCACACGACCATCGATCTCCTACGAGAGTTCCTTCACGTGACGCCTGTTGGGCGGCGGCTCTGCCCCCGCCCTGGTGTCACCACACGCTTGATGCAAAAACGTGACGCTCACCCAATACGCTGTATCTGCTTGTCTCTCTACAGAACAAGTGCTATAATTCCAGTGTGAATAGAGTAGGCGTGGCATGTGGTTGTCTGAACAGCGCAGGAAACAGGCAGGTACAGGGTTATGGGTCAATACCAGCAATGGCTGCATTATCAAGGAGTAGATCGACGCCTACGCGCAACGCTGGATGCGCTCGAACAGGAACTCGGTCAGATCGAGAGCCAGTCCAATGGCTCCCCGCAGCCCGCTATGCTTCTCGCCAACCCCATCATTTCCGCTTTATCCGTCCAGATAGCTACCAGTTCCAACGGCCATGCATCCCCTCAAGACGATACAGATACCTCCAGTAATAACCCTGCCAGGCCGCCATCGAACGGTAGTGCCGGGACCATCTCAGCCGCGCTCTTGCACCGGGGCGAGCTACCCGATTTCGGCCCGCCAGGATTGCATCCCTCGGACCAATACGAAATTGTGCCGTCCCTCTCCATTGACCATCCTGAAATCGAACTCTTGCCCGAAGACATGTTCGCCTTCTTTGAAGAACACTCGCAAACTGACCCGCAGATTGAGCTTCCCTGGTGGCTGCGCAAAATCACCATTATCAGCAAAGAAGACGACACCAGCAAGCCCATCGACCAGGAAAGCATCCGCACCAATCGCCTCGTGCAGCGCTGGGTAGAACGCTGGGGACACCAATCCCAGGAAGGCTACCTGCCTGAAAGTGAAAGCGAAGGTATCCACGATGAAGAATAATGCGGAACCGGATTTCCTGAACCAGCTCGACACCGTTTTCGCGCACCTGAACCCCCAGGCGGTTGAAGAATTCTATGCCGCCTACCACCAATGGTGCGTGCGCCAACGCATCGCCGAACTACGACACCGCATCGACGCCGTGCGCGAGCAGCAGGCGCATAACCAGCAGCGCCTGCAGGAAACGCGACCCACTACTGTCGCGCTCGCGGCCCTGGCGCGCCTGCAATCCAACGGTGTCAGCGACATCGCATTGCTCGACGCCATGCTCGAACGCGGGGAAAGCTGGCTAGATCGAACCATGCAGCGCCTCGACTACTTCGAACAGTTCGACGATTTCATCAGCGATGACTACACCAAATGGTGCCAGGGCGCATTGGAAGGTGCCTTCGACTGGATCGACTCGTTGCTCGAATCCACTGAGCAAACCGCGTCCGCACAGCTTGAAACACCTCCCACAGAGGAACAGCCGGACAACGAAGACGCCGGGAATGTTGAAGTCCTGCTTTTGCAAAGACTCGCCACCGAAGATGAGCAGGACGATCTCTCCTGGCAAGAGGCCATCACCCTCAAACAAACGACCATCAAGGCTCCCCCACCAGAAACCGTTACTAGCGAAGCTGAGGAACAAGAACCACCAGCATTAGTTTCCACCGGAGCCGGGGAACAAGAACCGCCAGCGCCAGAGAATACAGCCCGGCAGGATGTGGAAACCCAGGCTCACATACCAGAATACATTCCTCAAGATGAGCCGGCACACAGCGATGAAACGCCCATCGCATCATCTAACGTTGCCAGTTCAACCAGCCCGGAAGAACAATTTATCCCCGAAGAAGTTTTACCCGTGGAAGATACTCCCATATCCGCATCAGAACAACCCGCCCTCGTCGAGTTTGCCGCGCCTTCAGAGCTGTCCCCGGCAGAGGAAAGCTCCGAACGGGTAGTAGAGCAGTCCGCGCCAACCGAAATTACAATGCCGGAAGATACCCCCACCGCAGATACGGCTCAAAGTGAAGTGAACGAACCGGACGAGATGGAAAATAGCGCATCCGAAGATGCACACCAGCAACAGGTAATACCAACGAGCAAACCTGTCCCCTCTACGCGCAACACGCCCCGCAAACGCGGCTTAATAGGCACTCTGATATGGATACTAACAGGGAAATAGTCTCCATTTAAAGCCGTCCTATTTCCATTCGCGGCGCATTTTCCGTAGGATACCTGTCACTACCATACGCGCTGACGAAGCCGGCAAGGTCCGCGACCCGGCTGGCGTAGCCCCACTCGTTATCGTACCAGCTAACCGCGCGGATCATACGCTCCCCGGATGGCAGCACAGTCGTCATCAAACCATCTACGATTGATGAACGACAGTCGCCACGAAAATCACTGGATACTAACGGCAAATCGCTATAGCCAAGCACTCCCGCCAGCGGCCCGCTGGCAGCCAGGGCAAAGGCCATATTGATCTCCTTCGCGGTCGCCGCCTCTTCCAGTTCAGCAACCACGTCGATGACCGAAACAGTGAGGGTGGGGACGCGGTAGGAGACCCCGTGAAATTTGCCCGCCAGGGCCGGGATAACCTCGCCCAGCGAGCGCGTCGCGCCCGTGGTCGTCGGGATGATATTCTCCGCGCCCGCCCGCGCCCGCCGTGGGTCCGTATGGCTGCGATCAAGAATGCGCTGGTCGTTGGTATAGGCATGGACCGTGGTCATCATGCCGGAACGCAGCCCAAATTGATCGTGCAACACTTTCGCGAGGGGCGCTAATGCGTTCGTGGTGCAGGAGGCGGCAGACAGTACGCGGTGATGTACCGGATCATAGTCGCGTTCGTTCACTCCCAGCACCAGCGTGACATCGGCTCCTTTGCTCGGCGCAGTCACCAGAACGCGCTCCGCCCCGGCTACCAGGTGCGCCTTCGCCTGGTTGGCATGAGTAAAGACACCGGTGGATTCGATCACCAGTTCGACACCGAGATCGCGCCATGGAATATCGCTCGGGTTCAGGTGCGACACAATGGAGATGGGGCGTCCATTAATGACGATTTCGCCATCACCGGCCTCCACCTGTCCTCGAAATGGCCCGTAGGTAGAGTCATACTGAAAGAGATGGGCGTTAATGTCAGCATCTCCCCGGTCATTGATCGCCACAATGTCCAGGTCAATACCCCTGGCAAGAGCTGAACGCAGCACTAAGCGACCAATTCTTCCAAATCCATTGATGCCAATCTTCATGGAACTCGCTCCTAATCAATCGGGCTTTCTTGTGCCAGTAGCGACACCCCTTGTGGGTGTCCCGTGCGGCCAATTATGCCTGTCAGAAAATATTGACGGGACACCCACAAGGGGTGTCGCTACTGGGTTTTGCCCGCAAGTATGGTTGGTCAAACTTCAATCTCGTCGCGCTGCCTGGCGCGCAGCAGGTGGTAGACCAGGAATAACTGGGTCAGCGCCAGTGGATGGCTATGCCGGACCTGGGAATCCGAAAACAGGCCAAGCTCCTCCATCGAAGCCGCCCCGCAGGCATCCAGGTGATCCAGAATACAGCGTTCTAGCGCGGCGGCAGGTTCATCGGAAATAGAGCCATCGATCTCCAGGTACTCGACAGCCCTACCACCCTCGCGCCCCAACGTTGAACGCACGCAGCCGGAGCGATCTTCCGCGATTACCTCGCTCAGATCAGGATGGCGCAGCGTGCCATGCAAGGTCAGGCGCACGTTGAGGTGCGCGTCACCACCCTGTTCAAAATTGGGTGACTCGCCGGGGAAGAAAGAAACGACAAGATCAGCATGATCTCGCTGTGGCCGGATAAACGCTGCCGAATCCGGCTCGCGCATAGCAAGTTCGTCTAATACTTCTCTTTCCGAATAACCCCGCTGCATAGAGTCACGCCGCACCTTCCAGCGCCATCTCAATTCCTCCGGTGGATCGAGATAGACGCGCACGCTGTAGGCATTTCGCATCTCCTGCCAGTACATGCCGAGCAAACCCTCGACGATCAGGAAAGGACGAGGAAGTATATACTGCGGCGGCCCAAAATCGCCCAGCTTATGATCGTAATGGGGCTTCAGGATAGGCTCTCCAGCACGCAGCAATTGCAACTGCTGCGCCATAATATCAAGATAATTACACGCCGGATTCAATGGGGTAATACCCAACTCCTTGCGCTGCGCGCGATTATATCGATGGTAGTCATCTGTGCAGAGCACCGATACTCGCTCTGCGCCCAAAATCTGCAATATACCCCGGCTTAGTGTGGTCTTCCCGGCAGCGCTATCTCCCACGATCCCCATAATGATCGGACGCGCGATCGCTCCAGATTGTACAGCCATATGGTTCTCCAGCCTCTTATAAAGTGCGTACATGCTGGAATGCCCTGAAAGCATCCCTGTTTTCTTCTCCTTCAGATTACAGTGCAGCCTATCGCTATGCTGACTACTCACAACCCCCATCTTCTATGAGAGGCGGTGCCTGCAATAACCATGGTATAATCATACCGGGCATGACATATAAGAACAAGCCGCAATCACCTATGCTCAACATAGAATGGAGCTTATACATGAACTGGTCGCGCCTTGATACCCTCACCATCCACCAGTTACGCGCGTTCTGCGCGGTTGCGCGGCTCTCCAGCTATACGCGGGCCGCCCAGGAGCTGAGATGCCAGCAGCCAACCGTATCAGCCCTGGTAGCAGAACTGGAACACGCATCGCAGTTGACCCTTTTCGAGCAGTGGGGAAAGCGTCTCGCCTTGACAGATGAAGGGCGCGCATTGTTCGTTCACGCGCACCAGGTAGTTGAGGCCGCCGATGAGGCATGGCAGGCCATGGCAGCTTTACGCGAGGCAGGGACGGTGGAAAGCCTGCCGCTGCGTGTTGCCGCCGATACCACGGTAGGAACCTACGTCCTTCCCCATCTCCTGGGCGCATTTCACCAACGACAGCCTGCTCTCACGCTCAACCTGCGCGTGGCTAACCGCGCTCATGTCCGCTCTCTCCTGCTCTCAGAGGAAGTTGATCTTGCCATCGCCGGTCGGCCACCAGCAGTCGATGGATTAGTAAACGAGCTATTTCTGGAAAATCACCTCGTAGCAGTCGCATCTCCAGAGCATATGCTGGCCGGGCAGACCCACATTTCGCTCGCGCGCTTTGCCGGTGAAACGTTTCTTATGCGCGAAGTCGGATCAGGCACGCGCGCCGCTGTAGAAGAACTATTCGAAATAGCCGGCGTGCCGCTCAAGATTGGCATGGTGCTTGGACACATCGAAGCCATCAAGCAGGCAGTCATGGCGAACCTTGGAGTGAGCGTTCTCTCAGAAGCAGCCGTGAGGCGAGAAGTGCGCTACCATAAACTGGTAATCCTACCGGTAGAGCACTTCCCCATTCAGCGACGCTGGTACATCGCCTACCTCGCCGGACACCCCCTGAGCGTCCACGCGGCAGAGTTCATCGAATTCCTGCGTGAATACCGGCAAACATCTCTGATGAATTTTGACGAACAAAAGAGGTAATTATGGCTAGTGCATTGTCATCCTTCATCTCACTGATGCAGCGCATTGTCATCCTTCATCTCACTGATGCAGCGCATTGTCATCCTTCGTCTCACTGATGCAGCGCATTGTCATCCTTCGTCTCACTGATGCAGCGCATTGTCATCCTGAGCGCAGCGAAGGATCTCGGCGTGGCGAGCGAGATCCTTCGCTGCGCTCAGGATGACATTCCCGAATGTGGGTGTGAATAGTCATCACGGACGCTATCAATCGCGTCCCTGACAGTTCTACCGTGCTTATATTATTCCCGTTCAGGCGTTGTGTCAATGCCGGTAAGAAATCGGGTCAGGCAGGGAACTTCTCTAGTATCTTATTCGTTACTGCTTCAGACTGGTGATGGCAAAGATTTGTAGAAGGAAGAGGTCATAAGATGCAAACACAGCATAAAAATAGCACAGATAGCCAGGAAAATCGTTCGCCCGCCGAACCACGCAAGCCGCGCAAATGGCTGGCAGGTCTGGGCGCATGTATGGTTGTTTTACTGGTAGTTGGAGTGAGTATCTTTGTTTTTGCGGCGGCGGGACAACGCCAGGGCAGCCAGCCTCCCCCGACCGGGCAATGGAAGCAAGTTCAATCAGGCTACCTTTTCCTGTCAATGCAGGCCGCTCCCTCTAACCCGGCGCTACTCTACGCCTGCGCCACAACTTCGACGGCTGTATCCAATATACAGGGGCCGCGTGATACCATCCTGCGCAGCGCCGATTTCGGCGCTCGCTGGCAGGATATCGGAGCCAGTGCAGCGTTGGGAAGTTATTGCGAACTGGCTGTAAACCCTGCCAACGAGAACGACATCTATGTCATCAGCACAACTACCGCGTCTCAACCGAACGCCATACTCAAACACAGCACGGATGGCGGCCAGACATGGACATCGGTAACACCTGCTTTCTCTCCGCCCTTGCGTGTGCAGGGTACCAGCACAGTGTTTCCCTGGTTTGTGCAGCAACTGCGTTACGACGGTCACAGCCTGTACGGTGTGCAGTGGATTCTAACCGGCTCGCCAGCCGTACCGGGTTCGCGCCCCTTCTTCAACCGCTTACCGCGCCTGGTCACAAGCGCCGACGGCGGACGCACATGGAGCATCATCGACAGCCGATTCACCGCTAAAGGATTTGGCGCGCAAGCCTTTACGCTCGATCCTGCGCATCCCGGCACCATTTATGAAATTGCAGGCCGGCCCTTGTTTCCAGTCGAAACAGCGCCAGTACCCACCAATGCTATCCTGCCCCAATTTGGCATTAACCAGCAGTTGTTTAAGAGCACCGACAACGGCGCAAACTGGCAATCTCTTTTGACGAACCTGCTCTACGCCTCGCGGGTTCAGCTCGCCAGCGCAAATTCACAAATTGTATACGTTGGTGGTATTCGCGCTCCACTACCCCTGATCCGCCAGGCGCGTCCAGGGCAGGGCACATCATCCCAGCTAGCATCCGTAACCGGACTCTTCAACTTACAGGTCAGTACAAACGGCGGAGCAAACTGGCAACAGGTAGTAACCGCGCCCAACGAGCAGGTCATACAGGGCTGGTTTGTGAGCGCGGATGGACAGGTCTACACCTCGCCAACCATCGCATCTAGCTCGCCGGGCGTTAGCTCTACCGCCGTCTCAGGAACCGCCATTGTAGGAACCGCCGTTCCGGCCACGCCAGTGCTAAGCACGCCGCTTCCCGTCACACCATCAACGGGTGGGTTGCCCGACATTCAATCGACGTTGCCTGTCTCCCATCCCGGCATACAAAGATATGATCTTGCCAGCCATACCTGGGGCCAGGTGACGACGCCCCCGGCCAGTGGCAACCTGCTGCAGGTCACACCCACCGGTACACACGGCGGAGCTATTCTCTGGTATATGAGTCTGCAAGGTACCCACTACGCTCTGTATCGCTATACGGTGTAGTGAATGAAGAAATCGCCTCTATCCAGAGAGAGAAACGAGGCCAGGGGAACGCTTGTGTTCCCCTGGCCTCGTTTCTCTCTCATTTTACCCATGCCACCCGGTGGCAAATTGACGTGTCAGGTCAAGGTATTGCATGGTATAGGTCACACCTGGTTCGATCATGGAACCTTCGAACCACTCATTGAATGTGGTGATCGTCACCCAGTCGGGGCTACTCGCCAGCGCGCCGTTCCAGCTCGCCCGGTAGGTCGCGCCATTGTTGCGTGGCACAATATACGTCCCCTTGCGTCCCGGTATTTTTGTATCATTATAGCCTGGGAGCACGCCTGCCGCCCAGATTTTTTGCGTATGGTGCGCCGCATTGTAGGCGTTAATTTGCGAGCGGAATCCCTGGTCAACCGCCGTAATGTTGTTACGCAGGATGCCCCAGTAGGCCGCGCTGAACAGGTGTATACCATCAAACACGCTCAGCAGGTCAGTGCTCACACCCTCCGCCGACCAGATGGTAGTGTTCTGGGGATCAACCGCGTTGCGCACTGCCTGCCACATGGCGAGCGTGCGACCATTTCCAAGCGGGTTCCAGAAGAAAATCACAGGCTTGCCATGCCAGTGGGCAAACTGGCTGCTGCTGCCATAGGTCTTCAGCACGTAACGCAACTGCGTGACAATGTTGTTAAAACCCTGCAGGGCTGGCGCATCGCTTTCAAAGTAGATGGTCGAGGCAAAAGGATAGCCGGTGTTCTGTTGCAGGGTAGCGGCACGAGCCTGTACTTTCGCAAAATTCTTATCTGTGATATCACCCTGTGGGGTGGGTGGGTTTAGAGTTCGTAATCTCTTGCCCAACGTGTAGCGGGTAATAAGCTTCTATGTGGCTGTTCTACTCGTAGGTATGCGGAGTGTTCTCCTACTTCTTCTACAGGGACTAAGTAAACTTTATTCGTATCTCTTGAGTAAACAGCAAAGTAATCGGCAAGTCCTTTGTATCCTACTTTGTGGAAGTTTTTGTTGTAGTGTCCTTTTGACCTACTTGTGGCGAATACGATGGCTCCATGTTCATACCAACCTGATTTACATTGTATGCGCCAGAACTTTCCGTCTCCATCCTCGATAACAATATCGTAAGGCTGGTTGTCTCCAAATGGTAGTAGAATGGTGTATCCACATTCTTTAAGTCTCGCGATAATAAATGCTTCACTACATTCACCCTTTTCTTTTCGAGGTACGCTATTTTTCGGCATTGGTTTAATGGGTTTCATATCATGCTCCTTGATGTCTTAGAGTTCGTAGTCCCTTGCCCAACGTGTATTGGGCAGTATTCCTC
>DAHVFL010000169.1 GCA_027316975.1 Chloroflexota bacterium
ATAGTGAGCAAAAAGGTCTGGTCACAGTTCATTTTTTGCGTTCCTATGTTCCACAACCTTTGGTAAAACTATCACCCGTGACACTGTCGTTTGTTATCTTTTGCACAATAGTTCGCGAAGCTAGTAATAAAATGCTTGAGACCTATCGTTCAAGTGATCTTGGTACTCCGATGGAGCTTCAATCGCTTGAACATGCAGTAAATGTATTGTCATTTGCGATGCCTGAAAATCACCAGTAAGTTCTGCAAGACTATAGAACCAGGGATTTTCAGTAGAGGATTGACTGAAAAGGATCTCTACTGGTAACTCGCTAGCTTCTACAGCTCGACCGACGCGTAGGGCAGCCTGGTCTCGTCCTTCACCAATGGATCGGGCAGAGCCTCCATGAGGAGCAACCAGCTTTTCTGGCTGTATGGAAACAATCGCTACTCCCAGTGAACCATCACCACGGCCAAAGGTTTCACCGGGCAGTACACCGACGCGCTCACGGGATTGGACTACTATGGGGCGCGCTACTACGACCCGGTGGCGAGGGTATTCCTTTCGGCGGATGTCAAACAAGGCATAGACTCTATGCCTGTGTGAATAGCAATCCGGAGACGTATAGCGACCCATCTGGACGGTACGTTGTAGGAGCAGGCGAGCAGAGATACTTTTCTAAAAACCTCGTTCAATGAACAAAAATGCATCTCACCTGCCTTTTCAGGCTTATATGGCGAACCTACACCTTCTCTCAAAACGCCATCTTTTCGCCAAAAACTACTTGACAATCCCCCTGCTTGAGTGCTATTCTGTATTTGCAGTCTCGGCATGAGACTGCTAGCAATCATCATTGACAGACATCGTATCATAGCAACATTAACCTGTGTTGCAAGGATGTATCTACCCATGATACCCATGAGTCAGCGCAAACAGGATATCCTGCGCGCGCTCGTCGAAGAATATATCCATAGCGCAACACCCGTAGCATCTGAAACGCTGGTGCGCAAATATCGCCTGAATTATAGTTCGGCCACCGTGCGCCACGAACTGGCCGGGCTGGAAGAGGCAAGCCTGATCTACCAGCCGCATACCTCGGCAGGGCGCGTCCCTACCGACCTGGGCTATCGCTACTTTGTAGAACATCTCATGCAGGAGTCCGCGCTTTCGCTCAATGAACAGCGTCTCATCCGCCACCAGTTCTACCAGGTGCAAGATCAGCTCGACCAGTGGGTGCGGCTGACGGCCTCGGTAATGGCGCGCCTGCTGCACAATGCCGCGGTTATGACATCGCCGCGATCCAACGTGGGATTTCTCAAGCACTTTGAATTGCTCTCGGTAACGGATATCTCGGCTCACCTCGTACTGGTGTTGCGCGATGGAACGGTTAAACAGCAGCGTCTGCTGTTGGACACCCCCATCGAGCAGACCGAGTTGAGCGCGCTGGCCAGGCGATTGAACCAGCTCTTCCAGGGCAGGAGCGCGCGAGAAGTCGCGGCGAGTCTAACCAGCATGGATTTCACGCCCGTCGAGCGACTGATCGGCACGACCATCGCCAGTATTCTGGAACAACACGGCGACCCCCTGGGCGACATTTTCTATCGCGAAGGAGTGGTCAATATTCTGGAACAGCCGGAATACAGCCGTATGGGACCAGAAGAGGAACGCAACGAGCGCGTGCGCAAGGTCATGGAAGTGTTGGAGCAGAATCGTTTCTTACCCGTCCTGGCCTCTCACCTGCGCACCTCTGACGGCGTTCAGGTGATTATCGGAGGCGAGAATGAGTGGGATGAGATGCGCGACGTAAGCCTGGTAGTCGCGCGCTATGGGCAGGAAGGCAAAGTCGGCGGCCTGCTGGGCGTCATCGGCCCGACCCGTATGCAATACGGACGGGCTATCGCTGTCGTGCGCTATATGACACAGGTGATGAACGAATTGCTGGCAGAGATGTACGGCTTCGAAGAATAACCGAAATTTCATAGAAAAAGTAAACACATAGGAGGCAACAGTGCCAAAAGTTATCGGTATCGATCTGGGAACAACCAATTCGTGTGTCGCGGTCATGGAGGGCGGAGAACCCGTCGTTATTCCTAACGCGGAGGGTGCGCGCACCACGCCATCCATTGTAGCCGTCAACAAAAGCGGAGAGCGCCTGGTGGGAGAAGTTGCCAAGCGCCAGGCCGTCACCAATCCTGAGAACACCGTGTACTCGATCAAGCGTTTCATGGGCCGCAAATACAACGATGTGGAAGTAGACCGCGACAAGCGGCTGGTTCCCTACAAAGTGGTGCGCGCCAGCAATGGAGACGCCTGGGTGGAGGTGCAGGGCAAGCAATACAGCCCGCCTGAAATCTCAGCTATGATCTTGCAGAAACTCAAGACCGATGCTGAAGCCTACCTTGGCGAGCGCGTCACACAGGCCGTCATTACCGTTCCGGCCTACTTCAATGACTCACAGCGCCAGGCGACCAAAGATGCAGGCAAGATCGCCGGACTCGAAGTGCTGCGCATTATCAACGAGCCGACCGCCGCCGCCCTGGCCTATGGCCTGGACAAGAAAAAGGATGAGCGTATCGGTGTCTATGACCTGGGCGGCGGCACCTTCGACATTTCTATCCTCGAACTGGGCGATGGCGTCTTTGAAGTGAAAAGCACCAACGGCGATACCCACCTGGGTGGCGATGACTTCGACCAGCGTGTCATCAACTGGCTGGCCGACGAGTTCCGCAAGGAGCAGGGCATCGACCTGCGCCAGGACCGCATGGCCTTGCAACGGTTGAAAGAGGCGGCGGAAAAGGCCAAGAAGGAACTCTCCAGTTCTATGCAAACGGAGGTCAACCTGCCCTTTATCACCGCCGATGCCAGCGGCCCCAAACACTTGAACGTCACGCTCACACGCTCCAGGCTTGAGCAACTGGTCGAGGACCTGGTCGAGAAATCGCGCGGCCCCGTCATGAAGGCGCTGGCCGACGCGGGTGTGCGCCCCGGCGATGTTAACGAAATCGTGCTGGTGGGCGGGCAAACCCGTATGCCGGCAGTACAAACTCTGGTGCGCCGCATCTTTGATCGCGACCCCCATCGCGGCGTCAACCCCGACGAGGTCGTAGCAGTTGGCGCGGCCATCCAGGCCGGTGTGCTCACGGGCGATGTCAAAGACGTGTTGCTGCTCGATGTGACCCCGCTTTCTCTGGGCATCGAAACCCTGGGCGGCGTCTCCACCAAGTTGATCGAGCGCAATACCACCATTCCAACCCAGAAGAGCCAGGTCTTCTCAACCGCCAGTGACAACCAGCCCAGCGTTGAGATCAACGTCCTGCAGGGCGAACGTGAGTTTGCGCGGGACAACCGTTCGCTGGGCAGTTTCATCCTGGACGGTATTCCACCCGCTCCTCGCGGTGTGCCGCAGGTCGAAGTGACCTTCGACATCGATGCCAACGGTATCGTCAACGTCTCGGCTCGCGACAAAGGCACGGGCCGCGAACAGAAGATCACCATCGTGGCATCGAGCGGTCTCTCCAAAGATCAGATCGAGAAAATGGTACGCGACGCGGAAACGCACGCCAGTGAGGATAAACAGCGTAAGGAAGAGGTGGAGGAGCGCAACCTGGCCGATAGCGCGGCCTATCGCGCTGAGAAGAGCATCACCGACCTTGGCGACAAGATCACTTCCGAGCAAAAGGGCGAACTCGAAACTAAGATTGCTGATGTGCGAGCCGCGCTCTCAACCGACGATGTCGCGCGCATCAAGTCATCGCGTGAAGCGTTGGAACAAGCTTTTTACAAGATCAGTGAGTCCATTTACCGTGCTGCTGGCGGCCCCACGGGTACCGAGCAGGGTCCCACCGACCAGCAACCAGGCCAGGCCCCCGATGATACCATCGAGGGCGAATATAAAGAAATGTAGTTTCGTCAAGTGCTTGTAGGGACGCGATAAAAGCGATAAAAGGACGCGATAAATCGCGTCCCTACAGGCATCACATCGATACAGCAAAAGGACGCGATAAATCGCGTCCCTACAAGCACTTGATAGATTGATTTGAGTCTGATAAAAGGGCTAAACCCTTGCGTAACCATGCGAAACAACGTAGTATTAGATAACACACTGTAACACATCGTCAAATGAGGGAGCGCGAATCAGGCCGCGTCCTGTATCTAACACGAAGGACCTGTTAATGGCCACAAACAAACGAGATTATTATGAGGTGCTGGGGGTAGCGCGAGGGGCGAGCGAAGATGAGCTGAAGAAGGCCTATCGACGGTTAGCCAAACAATATCACCCCGATACAAATAAAGAGTCTGGCGCGGATGCGCGCTTTATCGAGATCAACGAGGCTTACGAGACATTGAGCGATCAGCAGAAACGCTCAGTCTACGATCGCTATGGACATGCTGGACTGAATGGCGGGGGCGCCGCAGGCTTCGGCGATTTCGCGGGCTTCGGCTCCATTAATGATCTCTTTGATTTTTTCGCCGGAGCGACCGGCACGCAGCGCCGCTCCGAGCCGCAGCGAGGCGCGGATATTCGCTTCGAGCTAACCATCTCTTTTGAAGAGGCCATTTTTGGCTGCCAGAAAGAGATCGAGTTGCCACGCTGGGAAGCGTGCTCAACCTGCCGGGGCAGCGGCGCGCAGCCAGGCACGTCCACTACCCGTTGTTCGGCCTGTCAGGGCAAGGGCGAGATTCGGCGCGTGCAGCAATCCATCTTCGGGCAGTTTGTCAATGTGACCATGTGCGAGCGATGCCGTGGCGAGGGCAAAGTCATTACCACTCCTTGCGAGAAGTGTCGCGGCCAGGGGCGCGTGCGCAATAATCGCCGCGTGGTAGTCAACATCCCGGCAGGCGTCGATGATGGCATCAATGTGCGCGTCACCGGCGAGGGGGAGGTCAGTTCGCGCGGCGGCACGCCGGGCAACCTGTACGTTATTCTCAGCGTTAAGCAGCACCCGTTTTTCAAACGCCAGGGCAACGACATCCTGTACGAATTGCCCATCAGCTTTGCCCAGGCCGGGCTTGGCGATGAAGTGGACGTGCCAACGGTGGATGGCAAATCAACCACCCTCAAGATTCCGGCTGGCACACAGAGCAACCGTTCGTTCCGCCTCAAGGGCCTGGGTGTACCGGTCGTGCATAGCAGCGCGCGCGGCGATCAACACGTCATCGTCAAAGTAGTCACGCCCACGAACCTGAGCGCGGATCAGAAACGCCTGCTCGAAGAGTTTGCCCGTCTTGAAAAAGAACAGAACGAGCAGAACGGCAAAAACATCTTCCGCGACCTGTTTGAAAAAACCAAAGACGTGTTTCAATAAACACAACACGAGGCTAGATGTGGATGGAGCGCGCTCCATCCACATCTAGCCTCGTGTTGTGTTTAGTATTCCGCGCATCGCCAACCTCCTCACCAAACTCAGCCAGCAGCGGCAGGTGATCGCTGGCCTCATCACCAGATACGCTGTTGCCCTCTGTCACCACGTAGCACGATGAGAGGCGTCCGGCCAGTTCGGGGCTGGCGAAGATGTAATCAATACGCCCCGCAGGCGCTTTGGCCGGACAGGTAAACCCCCAGGCACGAGCATGCACGCGGCGGAAACTATCCACGTACCCGGCTCCGCGCAGCAAGCGAATGGTGCCGCGCGCAACATAAAGCGAACCCGCCCCATCGAACAACGCGCTGAGCAATGCATTACGCGAGATCAGGCGCAGCAGTGGTTCAAGGAAACGCAAAGAGGGCGGCACGACGAAATCAAGGTGAGGATGTCCCACACTTTCATGTGGTTTGGCGCGGCGCAGTTCGTCCATATCTACCAGATAGCGCAGCAGGCGGCTGGCCTTGAGCGCATCGCCGGGTGCCAGCGAGTTGAAGTCACCCAACAACAGGTGCGGCGTTCCTCTTTTCCCTTTCATGATATGCAAAATCTCGCGCATTTCTGCGCGCCGGATGCTATCGCCACCCCTCACACTGCGCGCGAACGAGGCCGCCAGGTGCGTCACAAAAATCGTCAATACGCGCCCATCTTCCTCTTGCACACCCACCTCCAGGACCGGCTTGGAGAGCCACCCCGGACGAGAATGTACCTGTACATGCGTAATCGGCAGGCGGCTAAGGAGCGCAACCTGCCAGTCAGTGGCATGATTGCCAGACCCACTCACGCGATAATCCATGCCCAAACGCTCAGCCAGTTCCTCCACCACACGCGGATTAGTGGCCTCGACCAGCCCAATCACATCGGGATGCGCCGGGTGGATCATCTGCACAATCTGATCTATGCGACGAGTCCCCCCAACCAGAATATTATAAGTGAGTATGCGTGTCATACGTATATCAATCCTTCTATTTGCAGAGTCTCCCTATTACCACTATACCAGACGCAAAACAGGCCTTGAAAAGCACACTTTATACCCTGTAACCCGCTCGAACGCGAAGTCGAAAGCGTTATTCTGCCTCTTGCCGCCGTCCTGGGACCGCGTGTAGTCGTCATGCGCCCCTTCGCCCGGGGAGCTTTGATGCAAGGGGTGCGTTGACAATTATGCTACAATAGAGCCGATGCACCCGTAGCTCAGTGGATAGAGCGGCTGGTCTTCTAATAAGCTGGTGTAGCTCAATGGATAGAGCAGTGGCCTTCGAAGCCAGAGGTTGCAGGTTCGAGTCCTGTCACCAGCATTATAACTCATACTCTGCTGCCCACCGCACATGCTTTGCTTGATTGTTCTTAGTTGGAACTAACCGCAACGCGTTCATAGTATCCCCGACATCGCTAATTGGAATTCAGAACATTATACCCCGCGCACGCCAACGCCCCTGCAATCAGCAACTCGCTTCGTTCCCCTTTTGATCGTGAGTCATTTCTTGGTGTCGGTCTTCCAAATAAACCCTCCAATCCAGGGAAGCGCCAGACTCCGTTTGTGCGTGTTCTAATCACCAGGCAATCCAGGGGAAAAACCGTGACACCCGCTTCTAGTACTCTGCATAGGTAGAAAGCCAAATCAGGTGAATGATCTGTACCTCTTTTCAGTAACATTTTGTATGAGGGAGCGCGAAGATTTGACAATTCCGCAGGCCGGGTGATACCATTTTGATGAGCCTGACGGAATAACTTCCCCTGGCTCATCGTGTAATAGTTGCCATTTCCTCGATTATCTGGAGTCGCGGAAGCTGGTATGCGCGACCTCTGGTGTCCCGCCTTGAAGCTGGCTTGCGTATATGAGCCAAATGTGAGTGTGTAGTTACATGAATCGTGAATATCATCGTTGGTATAGTCGTTCCCTTGATCGTGACATGGAGTTGCTGGTATTCGGCCATACCGGGGCCAGGGTACTCGTTTTCCCTACGTCGATGGGGCGTTTCTTCCAATGGGAAGATACGGGTATGGTTGAAACCCTTGGTGAGCGCCTGGGACGAGGCAGTATCCAGTTGTACTGTGTTGACAGCGTTGATAGCGAAAGCTGGTATGCCAGACAGAAACACCCCTCGGCGCGCGCCCTGCGGCATAGCCAGTATGATAGCTATATTCTGAATGAAGTCGTGCCATTCAGCAGGCAGCGCAACACCAATCCCTTTTTGATGGCGACTGGCGCGAGCTTTGGAGCCTATCATGCCGTGGACTTTGCGTTCCGCTATCCGCACCTGGTGGATCGTGTCATCGGGCTGAGCGGCCTCTATAACATCACTCGATTTACGGAGGGCTTCTCCGATGACAATATCTATTTCAACAATCCTTGCGCCTTCATCGCCAACGAGCATGACGAGGCGCGTATCGCTGCCCTGCGGCGCATGGACATCATTATGGCGATTGGGCGTGACGATCCTTCATGCGGCAGCAATGAGGAAATGTCGAGCGTGCTGTGGGAAAAAGAAATCTGGCACGCCCTGCGCATCTGGGACGGCTGGGCGCACGACTGGCCTTTCTGGAAACAGATGATCGATACGTACATCGACGGTCATGATTGACCGGGGAGGAAAACCATGACGTTACGCGTTGGCCTATTTGTCGGGCGGGAATGGTCCTTCCCGCCCGCCTTCATAGACGAAGTAAATCGCCGCGACGCAGGCGTAGTGGCGGAGTATGCTAAAATAGGCAGCACCTCGATGGATGAGCCATGCCCCTACCCGGTGATTATCGACCGTATTTCGCAGGAAGTCCCCTACTACCGTGTCTATATGAAGCACGCGGTTCTCCAGGGTGTGACGGTAATTAATAACCCCTTCATGTGGACCTCCGACGACAAGTTCTTCGAAGCAGCCCTGGCGACGAAGCTGGGAGTCGCCAGCCCCAAAACGGTTGCCTTGCCCAATAAAGACTATGTGCCCGGTATCGTCCACAACGAAAGCCTGCGCAACCTGGTCTACCCACTGGACTGGCAGCGCATCATCGATTACGTCGGCCTCCCCTGCATCTTAAAGGATACGCTTGGCGGCGGTTGGAAAGAAGGGGACATATTAATCTGCCATTCGTTGGATGAATTGATCTTCCACTACAACCAGTTTGGCCTGCGCACAGGTATCGTGCAGGAATTTATCAAGTGGGACGAATACGTGCGCTGCCTGTGCCTGGGTCAGGAAGAGATCATGCCCATCAAGTACGATCCACGCGAGCGCAAATACCACGTCGATCACGCCTTTCTCACACCGGAACTGGGCAAGCGCATCGTCGAAGATTCGCGCAAGCTGGTACGCGCCCTGGGCTACGATATGAACTCGGTCGAATGGGCCATCCGCGACGGCATCCCTTATGCCATCGACTTCATGAATCCCGCGCCCGACATGGATATCTACTCGCTCACACCCTTTTATTTTGAGTGGGTCGTCAAGCACATGGCAGACATGGCAATTCGCCTCGCCAAACAACCCCGCCCCCAATTTAAAGAACTGCGCTGGGATACATTCATGACGGTCAACCGGGATCGCGCTGAGCATGATACACTATCGTAGAATAAGAAAGCACCGGGGCGACGAAACCAGGGCGGGGGCAAGGGCGATCCTTGCAGTTGCTCTTGCCAACCGGGCCTGTCATCCTGAGCGCAGCGAAGGATCTGACTCGCCAGGGACAGAGATCCTTCGCTGCGCTCAGGATGACATGATCCGGTAGCCGTGCCGGGGCGGTCGCCCTGCATATCTGATGACGTGAACGCCTCTGGGGCCTGGCCCCACTCTGGTTCCACGGCAAATGA
>DAHVFL010000016.1 GCA_027316975.1 Chloroflexota bacterium
CTCCCACCGCTCACCCCCCCCCGCGCCGCGTGGCTACGCCACTCGCCCACGCGCTTCGCGCTAGCACCGCCCCGCCCCGGCACCAGCGTTGCGCTTACTTGTCTCGTCTTGCACGGCATCCGCGCCGCTCTTTCGCGTTTCAGTCGCCGAGCCACGCACCCGCTAGCAACGGCACCACCCTGCCCCCACCAGCTACGCTCTTGCGCTGACACCAACATGATCTTGTCAAAGGGCGCGAGTGATTTTTTGTGTGAGTGTGCCAACAAGCCCCGCCCGCGACCTCGGATACACTCTGCCGAGTATGTTGGATCTGGATAAGGTTGCTTAGATAAGACACAAACAGATGAACGCTACAACATACGCGCACACCGCAAACACCGCAAATAGGATACCGACAAGAGGCGTGAATGATAGGAGATGAAAGAAGAAGCCAATTGCAAAGAAGACTATAGAAAGTGTTTTCATCGTCGTATTTTTCGGTGGCTGATACGGCGGCTGGTAATTTTGGTGTTGGTAAGGTTGCTGCCGTTGCCAGTTTGGATATTGCCCCAATGGTCTATTCCTCCTAAATCATGCAAGCTAGATCACTGCAAGTAGTCCTTTAGGAACGTCGTAAAAGAAACAAACTCTTTAAGGTAGTCCCCTCTGTCGTATAAACCAACTATAGACCCCTGGTTAAGCAGCAAATATTGACAAAGGCCATGAGCCTGAATCACAAGACGCCTTCCAAATGAAGAAAGTTTTCCACGCACATTGTAAAAGGCGTCGATTAACTGTAGCAGGTTTTGCCCTAACTCTGCCTCCTGTGACAGTATATCACATTGTAACCGTATCGCTTTTTCTGAAAGCGGCTCTATGCTCATAATTGTTAGATATTTAGGTAGCAGAGTGTTTCCGTTTTGCCCTACGATGATGTATGGAAAAGCAGGCATTCTATCGGTATGACCGCTACAACTGAAACGAGTAGGAACTCCATGTAAATTTAACGCTAACTCACATTCGTAAAGTTCTCTGTCTACATGTGAGCGGCTACCTTGTTCAAGCATGGAGTTTACTGCTTGCGTCCAATTTTCGATGTTGATAGTGAAGCTCATTTTAAGCTCTCCTTTATGGTATGCTATGCTAGAATGTACCAGTTACCTGAATAGCATATCCGCTCATGCCTACTAAACACGTTGCTGTAAGCAATCTTAATCACCGTCTCTACAAATTCATCGGTATACCCAAGTTTGTATAGCCTCTCTCTTAGCGTATTCATATACATCACCTTTTGAATGAAAGGCATATGGCATGAGGCGTCCCAGTTCTGGAATAATGTACGTACCTCTTCCAGTGTGTGAAATACTTCATCAACTACAGCATTAAGCGCCTGGATGTTAGCCATGTTGTAACCCTCTCTCCGTGCCGATTAGTAAAAGCATTAAAGGATAACCATTGCAGGAAATATATTATAGGAAAAACGTCAATGGTGTCAAGTGGCATGGTCTGATACAATCGCGGTTAAACATACTTATGGAGCGGCGTTAGAATGATAAAACTACTTGTGAAGGAAGTTGCAGAAAGCAAGGGGTATAATATGAGCAGCCTATCAAGAGCAACAAATCTATCATTCTATACAATCAAGCGGTTATGGACAAAGCCAAATGAAGGCGTTAATCTTCATACGCTAGGCATCATAGCCAGGGTGTTACAAGTCCCTGTATCCGCCCTCTATGAAGAGATACCAGATTAAATGCTGGTGTAGGGGAAACTGCTAACACAATTCTAGCCAAACACTACCTCTATCCACTTCTGTTCTGGCGTTTCATGCGTAAATCGTTGGAGTTGCCTTTTGTAGAGTGCGAGATAATCATACCAATCCTGTACGCTCCAGAAGAAATATCTCATGGGTTCTGTAAGCCTACACACCCACTCACCGTTACCGGGTTTATCTATGATAGCTGGGAGTCCTGGGTGAGTGCTAAAAATAACTTGTTGTATCTCGATAGCTTGATCCTGTGCCATAGATACGTTGCCTTCTATTAGCGACCAAGATGCAAAAAATATACGATTATCGCGCTGATACCGCTACTTCCGAGACTACTGATAATGAGACTTATTACCCCGCTCTACCCCGGACGCCCACAAGGGTCCACCCGTCCGCTCTACCCCGCCCGCGTCCCTACCCACGAAAAACCCGCTCCTCATCAAGAAAACATCGTATAATATCCGTATAGGGTAGAGGCGGCGGCTCTGTCCCCGCCCTGATAATTGACTCAAAGAGGAAAACATGACCGACCAGCTTACATCCTACCTGGAAAGCCACGCGCATGACGCGCAGGCATTGTTGGAACAAATCTGCCGCCAACCCAGTGTCGTCGCCCAGAATATGGGTATGGCGGAAATGGCAGACATGGTGGAAGGCCTGCTCTCTGAAAGTGGTTTCCAGACCCGCCGCCTGCATGTAGAAGGCGCGCCGCCCGCTATTTTTGGAGAACTGCCGGGACGCAGTGACTATACCATCCTGCTCTATAACCACTACGACGTGCAACCCGCCGAGCCATACGACCTGTGGCTCTCGCCTCCTTTTGAACCAACGGTGCGCGATGGCAAGCTGTATGCGCGTGGCTCTTCCGATAACAAGGGCGAGATCGCGGCGCGCCTGGCTGCTATCCGCGCATTACGAGCGGTCCATGGAGAATTGCCCGTCACGCTGCACTGGATTATCGAGGGTGAAGAGGAGATCGGCAGTCCGCATTTCGCCGCCCTGGCCGAAAAGTATAGCGCGCTCCTGAAAGCTGATGGTTGCCTGTGGGAAGGCAGCAGCTTCGACGCCGCCGACCGGCCAGAAATGACCATGGGAACCAGGGGCCTGCTCTATGTGCAGCTTGACGTAGAAGGAACCGGCATCGACACACATTCCGGGGCGGCGAGTATTTTGCCCAGCGCGGCATGGCGCATGGTGCAGGCCCTGGCCACCCTGCGCGCACCGGAAGGCCAAATCCTTATTCCCGGCTTCTACGACGCGGTCCTACCACCCTCTGAAGAGCAACTGGCGGCGATAGCAGGTCAATCCAACGAAGAAGCTGAAATGCGTGAGGCCTACCATGTAGACCGCTTTGTCGATAACCTGACGGGCGCGGCTCTGTTGGAACGCTACTCCTTCGCGCCAACCTGCAATATCGCCGGGCTGCTGAGCGGCTACACAGGCGAAGGATCGAAAACAGTGCTGCCCGCCAGAGCGATGGCGAAGATCGATTTTCGCCTGGTTCCCAACCAGCACCCGGACGACATCCTGGCGAAACTACACGCGCACCTTGATGCTCAAGGGTACAGCGACATTCGCATTACGGCATTTGGCAAAGCCGAGCCAGTAGTAACACCTATGCACGACCCGTTCGTGCGTCGCATCGCCGACATCGCGCGCGACTTTAGCGGTAAAGAACCCTCTGTAACGCCAATTGCCGGCGGGACGTTGCCCCTGCTCGGCTCGTTGCGCCGCTTCGTGGGCGTGCCAGGACTGTGCGCTCCCGGCAACGCAACCTACTGGGGCAGCGGAGCGCACGCCCCCAACGAACATATCCGTCTCTCCGACCTCGAACGGGCCGTCCGTTTCAACTGCCACATGTTCATGGTACCGGACTGGAACAGGTAAGAGAGCCATGGGGGGCAAGCCCCAGAGCGTTCACTTAACGTCCAGGACAACCCTCGCCCTCTGTCATCCTGAGCGCAGCGAAGGATCTGCTCCTGGCCGACGAGAGATCCTTCGCTGCGCTCAGGATGACAAGACCGGCTCTGGTCTTTCAAATTCATCAGAGTAGGGGCGGTGGCTCTGTCCCTGCCCTGGCACTTTATGCCTGATTGCTCCTCGTCACCGGACGTTGAGCGGCTTGCAAGTGGTGAGCCATCGATTGATGGTGATCGTCGCTCTCGCTGCTGGGATCAGTGTGAATGATGGCTTCCGAAATGCCATTGATGGAATGGAACAGGCGATGGCGCACCTCTTCAGCAATAGCGTGCGCCTTCGCCAGCGTTAGCTCCGGGTCAACTTCAATGTTCATAATCACATGCAGGGTATGCCCGACCCAGCGCGCGCGCACATCCGTCACCGCCTCGACGCCGGGAACTTCCTGCGCCTTGTTGACGATGGAGGGCACGATACGCGGGTCTACCGCATCGAGCAGCCTCTGGATAACGCTGCGCGAAGTCGAATAGACGACGGTAAGAATCACCACCGTTATCACGATACCGGCGATAGGATCGGCGATGGGCAGGCCAAGCCGAACGCCTAATAATCCCACGAAGGCCGCCAGCGAAGTCAGACCATCGATACGCGAATGCTGACCATCAGCAATCAGCGGCACGCTATTGATGCGTTTGCCGACCGAAATCTTGTACTGCGCCAGCGCTTCATTGCCGACCACGCCAACCAACGCCGCCCCCATGCTCAAATAAATCTGAGTAGGCACAGTGCCGCTGGTCAATTTCTGAATGGACACTACCGCGCCCGCCACCGCGCTGGCGATAATCACCAGCACGATAAAGATACCCGCCAGGTCTTCCGAACGATAATAGCCATAGGTATAGCGCTGGTTGGTGGCACGATTCGAGACGACAAACGCGATCCACAGCGCGACGGTGGTGAAGACATCGCCCAGATTATGCAGCGCATCCGCGAAGAGTCCCGCGCTTCCACCAATAGTAGCAATGGCAAACTGGATCAGCGCCACCAGCAACATGCCCGCCGTCGAAATCTGCACCGCTCGCAGCCCCGCTCTATTGCCATACAGATCAGCATCTACCTTGCCATGTTCGTGCCCATGCCCCCCATGCCCCTCCTGTCCACCCTTCTTCCACCGCTCGTCATGATCGTGATCGTCATGCGCATCATGCTCGTGGTCAGGCTCATCATGGTCATGCTCGTTATCATCGTGTTCTTGGTTATCTGTCGCAGATGGTTCGCGCATAGCATCATCCTTTCCAGCTAGCTGTCGCTCTCTTAACTATTATACAGCCTGACATACTCACACGGTAATCTCGGCGCGTCCCGCGCCTCGGACATCCCGAAAACCCGCGCATTTGCAACTTTTCGGCTAATGACACGTCCAATATAAAAGCGTATAATACAACAACTTACACATGTATATAAAAGAGACACGCACACAACACCATAATGGAAACATTTACTGATTATTACGCCGTGCTGGGCGTCGATGTTCACGCATCAAACGACACCATCAAAGCCGCATTTAAGAAACTTGCGCTCAAATTTCACCCCGATGTATACAATGGCAAGGATGCGCAGGAACGGATGCGCCTGATATTGCTGGCCTATCAAACGCTGAGCGATACAGACGAGCGCAGGCTCTATGATAAACAGCACGCGCAAGAATTAGGTCTGGAGCTGAACGGCACGGGCGCGGCGCGACAATTCTCATCCACTCCCTCCGGCGCTTCAAACACGCGCGCGGGCAATGACCGGCGTTTTGCCTTTCCCACCCTGGATACTACGAGCGCCTCTACCATTGATTTCGTGGTAGAAGGCTTCTCCTATAAGCTCTGGCCCGATGATGCCCTGTTGCTCAAGCGCAATGGCACACTGCATGGCATCGCGCCGGATGCGAAGCAGGGCGGCTCGCACTATTGCCATCGCTGTCACCATCGCTGGACGGCCACCGCCCAGGACAACATGCGCTGCCCCCGGTGCAAAGCCAGCGATTGGGCCGAATACCTGCTCTTACGCTGCGCCCATTGCCACGCCGTCTTTGAAAGCCGTGAGATACGCGATACGATACGCGGTAACAGACCGTACTTCCCCTATGAACTTTTTCCCCTCTGCCCAAATTGTCGCAGATCACAATGGTGCGCCTCCGAGAACGAACGTGTCGCCGTATTACGCGCCGCCAACGCGCGCCGCCGCACTTTGTTGATAATAGGCTCATTCGTGTTTTTAGTAGTTGTAGTAGGCGTCCTTTTCTTCATAACCACACTGGTCCATTAACCAGTAGCGACGCCCCTTGTGGGCGTCCCGTATATCCATGAGGACATCGCGACTGGTCTGTCTGGTAAACATACTATGAGTTCAAACCTTAGCTCCGACTTCCCCTGATTCTCCTACGATCAGTGGTCGTACTTTGACAAATATACGATCATCATGTATACTCTCGTCAAGAGTGCGAGGAGGAGCCCTCCTGGAGACATCGTTCTTGCGCAGCTTCACTGGTGCGTGAGGTTCTCTGGAATGGCTTCTGCCCTGCATGTGGCATCGATATGGATCGATGATCTGTCCATGACTCCTGCCAATGCGCGCAAGCCATATCGAACGCTGATGGGAGATGACTCTTTGCTGCCTGGAAGCGATAGGCGCACACCGACTGGAGCACGAGTCGTCAGATGGAGGAACACTCTCTATGCAAAACCTGTTGTTTTTACTGCCATTATTGCTCGCTTGTCCACTTGGGATGGGGCTGATGATGTGGATGATGCGAGGACACAAGGATCAGGCTCCTGATAGCGCAGCGCGAGAGCAGTCGCCCGCGCCACGTTCTGTGGCGGTGAACGTGCCTGCGCCTTCGACCCCCGTGCAGGAGTTACCTACCTCATCGTCTCCCTCACCGCTCAAAGCCATCGTTGACTGTATGCAGATGTGTCTGAACTGGAAAGTGCTGGCTGGACTTGCCGTGGTGGGCGTGGGCATCTGGATCGTCGCCCCGCAGTTCGGGTTGGTCGCGCTCCCGCTATTGCTGATAGCGGCCTGCCCTCTGTCGATGCTGTTCATGATGCGTGGCATGTCCGGGAATGCGACTGCCTTGCCACCTGCTCAGATGCAGGGGGATCAGTTGCCTGCTGGAGTGACGCGCGATGCACGCCTGGGGGAACTTCAGTCCCGCATGTCAGGTATGCAGGCCGGGCAGGATGCCATCGCTCGCCAGATCGCCGAAATGGAAAACCCGGAAGTTCCGGTCGTCTCCGAAGCTGAAGCAGTGGCCCATGCGGCTTCTGAGCGGAGCCGGAAACGCACTGCGAACGGCGGGAGGTAGCATGGCAGGACGCCTTGTGCCTGCCTCTCGAAAGTGATGAAATGTGATGAGTAGTAGCATTTTCTTCGGCGGGTCGGTGCTGGCCGCCATCATCGCAGGAGCCATCGCGCTCTTTGCGCCCTGTTGTATCTCGGTGATGCTGCCCGCCTACTTCGCCAGTTCGTTTCAGAACCGCCGTCTCCTGGTGGCGATGACCTTCCTCTTCGCTGCCGGAATCGCCACCATTGTTCTGCCCATCGCGCTCGGGGCATCCATTGTGCGACAACTTTTGATCACGCAGCACACCCTCATTTATGCGATTGGAGGGGTGCTCATGTTGGCACTTGGGGCGTATGTGCTCCTCGGTGGGCAAATTCACTTGCCCATGCCAGGCCGGCGCACTGGCGGCGGGACTGGAGCGCTGAGCGTTTATTCGCTGGGCATCTTTTCAGGAATAGCCAGTTCCTGTTGTGCGCCTGTGCTGGCCGGGGTCATCGCTCTCTCCAGTGTGGCCGCCTCCTTCTGGATGGCGCTCGGTCTTGGCGCCGCCTACGTCTTTGGCATGGTTGTTCCACTCTTCATTCTTGCGCTCCTGTGGGACCGCTATGATTGGCGAGCAAGCCGCCTCTTCCGTCCGCGTCCCTTCACCTGGAAGCTTGGTCCTTTTGTCCGCACGATTACTCTGACCAATCTCGCGAGTGGCATTCTGCTGCTGTTGATTGGAGGCGGTATGCTGTGGATTGGGTTCGCGTCGAACTCTATGCCTCAGCTTTCTGGCTGGCAGGCACAGCTCTCCGTCAGTCTGGCGTACTATGGCAAAGTTATTACCAGTGCCCTCTCCTGGATTCCCAACTGGGCCGGCGCGCTCATCTTCCTCGTCCTGCTCGGAGGGCTGGCCTGGTACGCGCTCAGACAAATCGGGGGCCGAACAGACAGCGACAAGGCAGTGGCAGACGCACCGGAACTGAAAGAAGCCGTCGAAACGGAAGAAACACATCCATTACAGGAGGAGCCAGTTGAGTACTAAAACGACGCATAGCCAGAGGAGAAAGAAAGGCACGGTGTCATCAAAGAAGATGGCACCGCCGCAGAAAATGGCACCGCCTCCACGAAGCAGGATGGCACGCAGGAGGCGGGGTCTGGGGCCGGGCATCATCGCCTTGATCGTTGTCGGGGTGGCAGTCATTGTCCTGGGTGTGATCTTCTTCCTTAGTAATCAGGGTAATAATCAGGGTGGATCGTCGGCAGACCAGTACCCTTTTCAGGTGGGCAATCCAGGATCAGGCGTACAGGCACCCCCTGTCACGCTTCCCTCTACCGACGGAAGCACCTTTGATCTTGCTTCGCTGCGTGGCAAAACCGTCCTGCTGTACTTTCAGGAAGGGGTGAGCTGCGAACCCTGCTGGAACCAGCTCAAAGACATTCAGTCGCAGAGAGGTGATTTTCAAACCCTGGGTATTGATACCATCGTGAGCATTACTTCTGTTCCGCTGAGCGCACTGAAACAGAAGGTGACCGATGAAGGCATCACCATTCCCGTCCTTTCTGATCCTGACCTCGCTGTCTCCCAGTCCTACACGGCGAATGGCTATAGCATGATGGGAAACAGCCGCGACGGACACTCCTTTATCGTGGTGGGGCCTGATGGCCTGATCAAGTGGCGAGCCGATTACGGCGGCGCTCCCAGCTACACGATGTATGTGCCGATCTCCAATCTTGTCGCCGATATGCGTGCAGGATTGAGTGGAAAGTCATCGTAGCGCTATGCACGTCCTTTTGCTCACCCAGGAACAGTGTGCATTTTGCACGCAGGCCAAAGAGACCCTCGACCGTCTTGCGGCTGAATACGGCTTCACGGTCTCGACGCTCGATGTCAGCACCCCGGCAGGGGAAGCCGTAGCCGTGCAGAGTGGCGTCCTCTTTCCGCCGGGAATCTTTCTGGACGGGGAAGTGTTTTCGTATGGTCGACTCTCGGAGCGCAAGCTCCGGCAAGCACTGGAACGGCGGCGAAAAGCTGGAGGGGAGCAGACACCTTCCCCGAAAGGCGAGGGCAAGCATGAGACCAGAACCAGAGATTAGCCTGTTTCGTCCTGATCGCCCCGGCATCCGCAAGGTGCTGGGCGACCTGGAGGCGGAGATCATGGAGTTGATCTGGCAACGGCCCGGTGATCAACGCACGACCGTCCGCGAGGTCTTCGAGGTGTTGTACGAGCAGCGCCGTGTCGCGTACACGACCGTGATGAATACGATGGTGCGCCTGGCGAAAAAGCGCCTGTTGCGGGTAGAGAAGCAGGACAAAGCCTATGTCTATGTTCCGAACTATACCGAGCAGGAGTTCATCTCCCAGTTTGTGGACCGCATCCTCAAAGACCTGATCTTTAACTTCTCCGGCGCGACCATGGAAAGCTTGCGCGCCCTGCCGGACTCGGCGGAAGTGCGCGTGATGCAGCGACGGTTGGACGAACTGACCAGGCGGCGAGTGGAAGAGGAGGAACCGTAATGCATACCGTTCTGCTCCTTGCCAGCCTGCTGGTCGTGGCGCTGGTCAGTGACCTGGCGCTGCGCTCCCAGCGGCGCTTGCCCGGCTGGCAGCGCCGCCGCACCATCCAGGGGGTGGTACTGGTGATGCCGCTGCTCAGCCTGGGCATCAGCGCATGTGACCTGCTTCACGTATTTGGGCACCCGTGTTTCTCCTCTACACCCTTCTGGGATGACCTGCCTGGGAGTGCGCTCTCCCTCGGCATACTGGCGGTGGCCCTCTTCGCCTTGACCTGGGGGTGCATGCGTTGGGCGCTGCTGCTCTGGATCACGAGACGTACAGGCGAGCGCGCTAGCCTTCCCATCCAGGAGCTGGTCGCGACCTGTGCGCAGCGCATCGGCACACGCCGACCAGCCGTTCGGCTGCTGGTTGCTGCCCATCCGCTGGCCTGTGCCAGTGGCTGGGTCCGGCCACTCGTGCTGCTGTCTACCTGGATGGTAGAGCACCTGGACCAGCGGGAGCTAGAGGCAGTAATCACGCACGAACTGGCCCATGTGGCCCGGCGAGACACGCTGGTGTTCTGGGTGGCGCGGATGCTGCGCGACGCCTTCTGGTACCTGCCTACCAGCAGGACCGCATACCACCTGCTTGAGCAGGAGAAAGAACTGGCCTGCGACGATCTGGCTGTCGCCGTGACGCGTCGCCCGTTGGCCCTGGCTTCTGCCCTGACCAAGGTCTGGTTGCAGGCGGTGCATGGCGCTTCGTCCTCCCCCTTTGGGACCGCCCAGCACCTGGAAGGAACGCAGCAGCAGATGGTTGAGCGCATCGAGCGGCTCATGGCTTCGTCCAGGTCCTCCGCCTTGACGGTTTCTGCACCGAGCGGTGTCTCGGTGTTGAGTGCGCTGGGAGCCGTAGAAACCGTCATCCTCCTCATCCTGTTCGCCATCATGGCCTGCGGTCCTTTGCTCCTGCTAACCCGGTGGTTCTGAGATGGCTTCGGTATCTGAGTTGAAGTCGTCTCAACGAGCGAGGAGGACATGACGAGCAACGAGAATAGAACATGGGCACTGGAGGGCAGAGACCATGAAGGCGTTTTTCCAGCAGCTTCACACGGCACTCGCTGTTCGGGACGAACGGACGCCCCTCCCTACAGGTTTCACCGACGACGCCAGCCGTTTGAACCAAACGCGCATCACCGAGATTTTTGCTCTCTCAAGCGCTGGTGGTTCAGCCGAAGATCAACTCCGCCAGTACTTGCAACATGTGCGAAACACACAGCTCCCACTCAGCATAGCCGGGATGCGCCACACCATGGGTGGGCAGACCTTTACACCCGGCGGACTGGTCCTGAACATGCTCGGCCTGCGACAGATGCACCTGGATGAAGAAAGGAACATCCTGCATGTACAGGCAGGAGCTTGCTGGTCGGATGTGCTTCATTACTTGCATGCACGACACCGCTCTATCCAGGTCATGCAATCCAACAATTCGTTCAGTGTCGGCGGCTCACTGGGCGCCAATTGCCTGCCAGGTGGCATGATGAGCGACGTGTGGCAAGTCAAGGCAGGGAATCGACGTTTCATCGCCAAATTTTACGCCTATTGTGTAGCCGAAAAGGTGACGCTCGGCGGCTCAACCCCCGCCAGTAACGCTGAGAACCTCGCGAAATCCCGGCAAGAACTGGAACGTTCGCTGGAAAATCTATGGGGAACAGAGAGGGGCGAGGGCGGCATATGTGCCGCCCTCGCCCCTCTCACTACCTCACTCTACTAATTGCTGCTGCTCGTATCAACCTTGGTGACGCTGCCGGTAGAACCGTTGAACTGCACTTTGACTTTCACAGTTGCGCCGCTCGGGATGCTGCCGTTGCTGAACGCGCTCAGGTCGGCGTTAGAGGGGATTGCAAAGCTAAAACTCTTGTTGCCCACCGTGAAGCGGATCACGCGGTCGGAGCCAACTGCCGCCGTCGTCACACCCGTATACTGCGCCTGGGTAGTATCGTCCCCGGTAGTAACATTGCCGACTTTGGTGGCGGTGAAGCTGCCATCGGAATTGGCCGTCACTTCGACTTTGACCCGCGTACCAACACCCGGCAGTCCGTTGTTCCAATCTTTCAGATCCGTTAAGGCGTTGGTCGTAAACGAGAGCGTACTGCCGGTTGGCATGGTGACAACGAGACTGTTGCTACCGGCGCTCTGCACGCTGCCATAGAACGTCATAGAGCCGGGTTCGTTGGTTGTCGCCGTCGTCCCGGTAGTCGGCGTATCATTCGTGTTCGGCGTATCGTTCGTAGTGGGCGTGCCTTCGCTATTAGACAGGATGGGGGTGGTGCCGCTGACGATGGAGAACGAGCCATCGCTATTGGTTGTCACCTGAACGGAATAGGTTTTGCCCACCTGGCTCTGCAAAAGCTGGATCACGTTGGCAGGAACATTCTTAATGGTGTCCTGCTGGCCGTTGACGTTCACCACAACCGTGCCAGTGCTGGCATTGACCGACACAATCGAGCCGGCCAGGGTGGTCTGTCCATTGCCCAGACCGGAACAGGCGCTGAACACAACCAGCATTACAAGGATTGCCATACTAATGACGACATGCCGCAAAAAAGAAGTTTTCATGGTGTCTCTTCCTCCATAATGTATTTAGACGGAACATTCAGATACCCATCTAAATTCTACAGTGTTCTCTTCTTATGTACGATGATACGCTATTTTTTTCGGCTCTGCTATGCTCTGTAGCACAGTTCCACTGTGAGATGTATCACGCGGATTGTGTGAACTATCGGAAAAGATTAGACTCGCTTGATCTTTTTTGACCTTTTATGGTGCGCATGTTATCATCTACACTATAAAAGGAGGCACCGAGCAAACATGGCAGAACTACGTAGCGGCATTTATCCCCCCTTGCCTACATTTTTTACCAGCAACGACGAACTTGACCTGCGCACCCTGCGACAGCATATCCAGCGAATCGCCGATAGTAGCATCGCCGGGTACGTGGTGATGGGGTCTAACGGCGAAGCGGTGCATCTGAGCAGCGAAGAACGAGCGCGCGTGATCGAGACAACGCGCGCGGAGGCCGGCGAGCAGGCGGTCGTGCTGGCTGGATGTGGTGAGCAATCCACGCGCGCCAGCATCGCGCTTTGCAGGCAAGCGGCGCAGGCCGGGGCCAATTTCGCGCTCATCCTGCCGCCATTCTATTACAAAGGACGCATGGATAGCGCGGCATTGCTTGCGCACTACCGCGCCATTGCTGATAATAGTCCGCTGCCCGTTGTGATCTACAACATGCCGGCCAGCGCAGCCGGACTGGACCTGGACGCGGCCACCATTTGCGCGCTCGCGCAGCATCCCAATATCGCCGGTGTGAAGGATAGCGCGGGCAACATGGCAAAGTTATCGCAGATAATCGCATCGACGCCAGCCCGTTTCCGTGTGTTTGCCGGCAGCGCGGGCTACTTGCTCCCCGCCCTCGCGGTCGGAGCCGTGGGTGCTGTAGCCGCGCTTGCCAATATTTTCCCGCGTGAAGTCTGTCACCTGCAAGAACTTTTTGAAAGCGGGCAAATGGCAGAGGCGCGCGTGTTACAGGCCCGACTGGCTCCATCCAACACCGCCGTTACTAATACTTACAGCGTACCGGGTCTGAAAGCCGCCCTCAACATCCTGTTCGATTATGGCGGCTCCCCGCGTTCGCCCTTGCAAGCGCTCACAGCACAGGAGCGCGACAGGCTGGCAGCCATCCTGCGCGCAGTGTAAGCCCACCAGGGCGAGTACCGGATGCACACAAGGGGCATCTAGATCGGCGTTTCCTTCAGCACGGCTGTCATCCTGAGCGCAGCGAAGGATCTCTGTTCTGCCCGGCGAGAGATCCTTCGCTGCGCTCAGGATGACAGAGGGCTGGCGGGGGCTTGCCAGAGAGGTGTTCCCTGAAGCACCTGAAAACCGGGACTTCCTGTAGTGACGCCCCTTGTGGGCGTCAGGAGTGGAACATCCACAATTGGTCAGGGAAAGAGGGACTTGCCCCCATCCTGGCAATTGCCCCTTTATATCGTTAGCCGGGAGGAGCGTGACTATGCCGCTCGATATCGAACTGTATCGCAGAACCCTTTTTGTGCCGGTGGGACCAGATAAGCAGAAGTTGCGCCGTATCAGCGTCATAGATATGCAGCCGGACGATGCAAAATTGACGCTGGTGATGCTGCATGGCTTTGGCGGCAGCGCAACACAGTGGCTCTACCAGTTGCAGCTTTTCGGGCAAACCATGCGCGTAGTCGCCCCGGATATGCGCGGGCATGGCCTGAGCGATGACCCGCCACAATTGCCCTGCACAATGGACGAATTGGTCGATGATTTTGAGCTAACACTTGAACGCCTGAACGTATCACGCCCGTTTTACTTGCTCGCCCACTCTTTCGGCGGCGCGATAGCTACCGAATATACCTTGCGCCATCCCGAACAAGTGCGCGGGTTAGTGCTGATAGGTGTGCCAGCGCGTTTCATGGTGCGTGAGATCGTCAAACGTTTAATGATCGTGCCGGACCCTGTATTTAGCCGGGTCGCGAAAACCATCAAGGTGGCCCTCTATGCCCCGCAGCGCACGCTCAAACGTATGCTCGCGCATGTCTTATCGACATGGCACGGATACGAACGGATGCAGCAACTGCGCGTGCCATCATTGGTGATGATCGGCCATCGCGACAATGTCTTCCTGCGCGAATCTTACGAAGATGTAGCGCGCGCCATTCCCGGCGCGCAGCAGGTCGTTATCCCCGTCTCGGCTCATCTCGTGCAGCTCGAACGACCCGATGCCGTGAACCGTTCTATTCGCCGCTTTATCGACGCCCGGCAACAGCAGGCAAGCAGTGAACTTCCTGCGCGTTCATCAACTCATCCTGTCTATGCAACTCGCCTGGCCGAGATGCCCTGGCTGCTCCACTATGATAGCGGTGTGCCAGAATCTCTACCCCTGTCCAGACAATCGCTGCCAGATATACTAAACAACGCCGCGCATGATTTCCCTGAACGCGCCGCCCTCATCTTCTTTGGTCAGAAAATTGGCTATCGCGAATTAGACCGCATCAGTAACCGCTTTGCCCACGCCTTGCGAGGCATGGGGGTGCAGAAAGGCGAGCGCGTTGCCGTCATCCTGCCCAATGTGCCGCAGTTTGTCATTGGCGTCTATGGCGCGCTCAAGGCTGGCGGCGTGGTAGTGCTGGGCAGCCCGCTTTCCAACGAACAGGAGATCGCCTACCAGCTACAGCATTCTGGCGCGCAGGTCTTGCTCACACTCACCGCATATCACCCGCTCATTGAGCGCATCTGCGCCGCTAGCAGCATCAAACACATTATCTTTACAGGCGCGCGCGAGTATTTACCCCTGCGCCAGCGTGTCATGCTCGCGAACCTCATCGATAAAGAGGTATCCCCTCTCTCTAAACCGGCTCAGATCGCTCAGCATCAAAAGGCAGCAACCGAGTCTGGAAATCACTCAATCGTTCCTGCCAGGGTACAGCACAACCGCCAGTGGAAGGAGCACGCATTTCAAAAGTTGCTCCATAGCCAGCCCGCGAGCTTGATTGACAGCGGAGCGTCCTCGGACGACCTCGCCCTGCTGCAATATACCTCTGGCACCACCGATACACCGAAAGGCGTGATGCTCTCACACGCGAATCTGGTGGTCAACGTCTTGCAGCAACGCCACTGTATCACCGATGCCAGGCGCGGCAAAGAAGTCATCCTGGGCGTTTTGCCACTCTCGCACTCCTATGGCGTTACCAGTTGTATGAACCTCTCGCTCGCCATCGCAGGCACATTAGTCTTACTGCCAGCCCCGCGCATAGATCAGATCATGGAAGCGATCAAGCAGTCCCATCCCAGCATTTTTCCGGGCGTTCCCGCGCTCTACCTTGCCATTGCCAACTACCCCAGGGTGCGCAGCTACGGTGTGGCAGCCATTCGCACCTGCGTCAGCGGCTCCGCCCCACTACCGGTCGAGGTGCAAGAAGCGTTCGAGAAACTAACACGCGGGCGACTGGTGGAGGGCTACGGTCTGACGGAGGCTTCGCCTTCCACGCATTCCAATCCGCTCAAAGGCGAGAGGCGGGTAGGCAGCATCGGCCTTCCCCTTCCAGGCACCTCAGCGCGTATCGTGGACGTGAAGACGGGCGAACCCCTGCCGCCCGCTGAAGTAGGAGAACTGCTTATTCGCGGGCCGCAGGTAATGATGGGATACTGGAACATGCCCGAAGAGACCCGCGGCGCGCTCCAGAATGGCTGGCTGCATACCGGCGACCTGGCGCGTATGGACGAAGACGGCTTCTTCACCATCGTTGATCGCAAAAAAGACATAATCTTATCGGGCGCGTACAACGTCTACCCGCGAGATGTCGAAGAAGTATTATACGAACATCCCAAAGTGCTGGAAGTGGCAGTCGTCAGCATGAAAAAAGCCTTGCAAACGCCCGAAGCCAGCAGCGCCACCCCCCATGACGCCTCTCCATTCATCAAAGCCGTGGTAGTGCTCAAGCGTGGAGAAAAAGCCACCGCCGAAGAACTACTGGCTCTGTGTCGCGAACGCCTGGACGCCTACAAAGTTCCCACCAGCATCGAATTTCGCACCGAACTACCCAGGAACTTCGTAGGCAAAGTATTAAGGCGTCTACTGGTAGAATCATAAGATGTGCCGCGGCACATCTTATGATTCTACCAACAGGTGAGCTACGATACAGTGAAAGTACTTACCGCCGCCAGCTTTGCATCGCTGCAATCCTTCTGCAAACACCAGTACAGTTCAAATGCGCCCGTGCCAGCTTTTTGATAGGTAATATTGAAGTAGCCATGATCGAATTTCCCTACCGTTACTGCCAGTGATGTCTGGGTGCCAAAAACGCCGTCCAGGTAGACTTTTGCCTCCACAAACCCGGACTGGGTCAAATTGAGGCGATACGTCACATAAACAACATTCCCGACTGTAAACTGGTTAGTGACGTTTGTGGGCAGGTAATTACTATCAATTGTGCTGGTAGACTGCACATTGGTAATGATAGCCGCTGCTCCCGTATCAATAGGCGAGCCGGAAGGCCCGGGCGTCTGTTTACCCGAAGAGGACGTAGTGGTTGCGCCTGGCGTGGGCGTATTTGTATTGGTCTGACCACCAGAGCGATTCAACCCCTTGAGCGCCAGCGCGCTTCCAACAATCACCACGAGGAGCAGCACAACGATACTAATGATCAGCCCAACATTCGGCCCCTTCTTGCGTGGAGGCTGGGCCTGTGGCACAAATGCGCCCGGCGCGGGCGCGTAGGAAGCGCCGTACATATTCGGCGGCGGCGGCGGCGTGCCATAAGCGTTCTGCGCATTGAATACGTTCGGCGGCGGCGGCGGCGTGCCATATCCTCCCGGCGTTTTGTAAGGAGCTGGCGCTTGAGGCGCGTAAGGATTGGCAGGCTGCCTGTTATAATCGTTGTACCCCGGCTGAGAAGGCGAGGGACTGGCGGGAGGTGGAAAAGCCTGACCAGCATTATACGGCGGCGCCGCAACGGTTGGGTCATACGACGACGGCCCGGCATACTGTGTTGGCGGAATAGGCGCGTTTTGCGCGGAAGCATACGGTGTTCCGCAATTAGGACAGAAAGTCATACCATGCTGAACCGGTGTCCCGCAACGGCTACATTGCATAATAATAAATCCTCCATCATTGATTTGTCTTCTCGTTGCGCCCGATTCGCGCGCCCCTTGAAGAGATTTTATAGGGGCGCAAAGTATCGCTCCCTGTGTAATAACGAGCAAGTAAGCTGGATTTGGTAATGTACCTCGACACCTTTAGTATAACATTGCGCCATGCTTCCCGCCAATAAGCAATTTTATTGGTATCTGCATCCTTCCGGGTGAAACATGTAGAGAAGCTGTAGGGACGCGATTCATCGCGTCCGTCTCGCCCCTCTTGCATCCTGGACGGACGCGATTCATCGCGTCCCTACATTCGCCCTGAAGGATGGAGAGTCTTTTATTAATATCTACGAAACCAGTAGCGACACCCGCATGGGGTGTCGCTACGGTTTTATGGCGTTATCGTGAAAACGACGCGTTGCGCTAACACCTGGTCCGTGCAAGCCTTGCTACTGGCCCAGTATAATTCGACGTACCCTGAGCCGGGTACATCAAACGTAGCCTGGCCATAACTGGCTGTAGTACGCGCGCTAACCGCGAAAGCAAAGTTAAAGGCCGTTTTGCCGTTCAGGTACCACATCATACAAATCACGCCAGCGCGTCCACCGCTATTGATAGTGAAGACAACGTACAATGGTTGATGTACCTTAAAGGTGGTAGCCGGCAACGCGGGTTGTGACGCGGAAGGTTGAACGCTGCTCATCTGCGCATTGTTAATATATTGCTGTCCAGGATAACTGGTAGCGGTTGGCGAAGGCGAGCCGGCAGGCGAAGGCGTAACGGCAGGCGACGAGATCGCGGAAGTAGGAGTACTGCCCGTGGTAGAAGTGTTCCCTGACTGCCCCATTGCCAGTAAGTAGACCAGCACCAGCAAGATACCCCCCGTGAACACGCAAATCCCGGCCACGATAAAACCGACCCGTGAATTGCGAAGTGGGCGTTTAGGCGCTGGCTGCCGGGGAGAAAATGAGCCTGGCTCCTGCATTCCATTTGGCCCTGCTGCCCACACCTGGCCGGGCTGTGACGCCTGCGCCATCGGGGGCGGGAAAGCAGCAGACGGCGCGGCCTGTTCCCACTGCCTATGCTGTGCGGGCGCGCTAACACCAGCGCTCACCGGCGTGCCACAGCGCGGGCAATTCCCATCGGTACGGGACGGCGAAAGCGGCAATCCACAGGCCGCGCATTTCATACGTTCTATCCTTTCAAGCAGAATCAATCCCCATCTTCCTTCTTTAATTACCGTAACGTATCAACGACTGTGTGGTAAGCTATTTTTAGCTGAATGGGCTACTTATACGTGGGGGATTCGAACCATGAAAGGTCTTCAACACGAATTTTGAAAAACTTGTGTTACTATGATAATATTGGAGCCATTATATAGCTAAATAAAACGTCGAAACTTAAGCGGCTAACCCGGTCACCTGTCGAATGACATCGGGGTTGGCAGCCATGTCGCAGAAGAAGTCTTGGACAGCCTCCACGAGGCGCTCCAAGGTATGAAATGGATGATTATGAGTGACGCGACGACGCAGATGCTTCCAGAAACGCTCAACAGGATTCAACTTGGGCGAGTAGGTGGGCAAGCAGACCAACTCGATCTCATCAGTATGCTGAGCAAGCCAGGCTTGCACGGCTTTGGCGAAGTGAATGCGATAATTATCCACGACCACATACTTCTTACGAGGCGGCTCCCCGCTTGGTTCTTGAGTCTCGGGAACCAATTGAGTGAGGACCGAGCGAAACAAAACATTGTCCTTGTGCTCGCTCACTGCCCAATAGAGCTTCCCGCTGATCCAGTGGATCAATCCGGCCCCGTAGCGCTTTTTGTTTTGACGAGGCGTCTCGATTTTGCGCTGACGACCGCGTTTGCTCCAGCAACGCATGACACCGGGCAACAATGCCAAATCGACTTCGTCTTCGTAGTACAGATCGATTTCGCCTGCTTGAGCGCGTCGTTGCAGGTCCTCAATGAGGAGACACTTCTGCTCATACTCGGGATCGGGACTGCTCACCGTGAGCACAGGGCGCTGGATCGTGTAGCCCTGCTGATGCAAGGCACGTCGCACGCAGCTTTCGCTCACCTCCAGTTCACATTGCTCTTTCAAGACAGCAGCCAGCAATCCGGCCGTCCAGCTCGAAAACGCATAGCCCAGATCGCGCGGATCAGCTTCGACCAATTCCAGCAACTTCTTCAACAACTCAGTCGTCAGTTTGGGTGGCCGCCCGCCTTTGGGCTCAGGAATGATGCCTTGCAGCCCTGCCCGATTGAATGCATGGATGGTATCGGCTACCATATCTTCGCTGTAGAACACCAAGGCTGCAAGCTGCGGGACGCTGTAGCGCTGGAGAGACAGCAAAATGATCTGACAGCGTGTCTTCAACATGGCATCTGTCGTCTGATGATAGATCCGCTCTACCCATTGCTGTTCTTCTTCCGTCAAGGGGCGAACATACACCTCGCTTGGTCGGCTCATTTTGGCTCCTCTCTGCGTAGTGATTTTGCCCTCTATTCTATGACATTTCCCACTTTTGTTTCGACGTTTTATTTAGTAGCGGGACTTCGCATAACTCACGACAAGAGGGGGTGCTTCATAATAAAAGAGTTTGTTGTACTTCTGTAGTCACAATTGAAGCAGTATTCTGAGGCAAGAAGTTTGTAATAAGTACCTCTTTATTTATCACTCGCGTAGTCCCATGTTTCTCAGTAATCATGCCTGAAGCTGATTGGACTGGAATGATGGTATGCCCACGAAATAAGGTATGTATATAGGAAGTGTCATAGGAAGAAACAACCCATTTGCATTTTGCCCGGTTAAGACGCCTTACCAGGGCTTCGTGAGCATCCTTCTCGCGCATGTTATGCTTGTAGTTACATCCATTCTCAGGATAAGGAGGATCAATATACATAACAACGCCAGGACGATCATAGCGATCAATACACTCTTGCCAGTCCAGATTTTCTATGATGACAGTACGAAGACGCTCGTAAACAGGCATTAGACGCTTTTGAAGGGTTTGCAACGCTCCAAAAAGCCTGTTTCCATGCCCACCATCTTCTATACTTGTCTGGAAGCGAGGATAGTTAAATTCGCCTCCCCAGCCAGCCATAATGAGGTAGTAGAAACGATGAGCGCGTTGAACGTCGGTAAGCTGTGATGAGTCCAGGTTGGCTAATCGCTCGAATTCAGCTCGAGAAACCAGTTCCCATTCGAAAGACGCTATTAGCTCTTCTGGTTTTTCTTTGACCACTCGAAAGAAGGTAATTAAATCCTGGTCTTTGTCATTTAATACTTCAACATCGCTAGGAGGTTTACCAAATAAAACCCAGGCAGCGCCAGCAAATGGCTCTACATAACAGGTATGAGCAGGAAGCAATTCAATGATATTTTTACGTAAACGAGACTTCCCTCCTACCCATTTAAAAGGACTATTAATCATTTGATATTCACTTGTTTTTCTATTCACTGCCATAGCAGATGCTCCTACGATTTTTGTTGTTTTGTCTCTAATAGAGACAATCTATCACATTGTTCTTTGTATGTCAAGTCTGATGAGTAAAGAAATGAGTAGAGAGCGGAGCATCAAACGATTCGGAGAAAAGCTGCATACGTTGCGTACGATGCGTGGACTCACCTTGAAAGAACTTACGCATCAGCTTGGACATGTAGCGCATGGATATATCAGTGAATTAGAAGCCGGAAAGAAACTTCCCAGTGTAGAGCTTACGTTGAGTGTAGCGCATCTTTTTGGAATCAGTACAGATGAGCTTTTGAAAGATGAGCTAGACCTGACAGTTGACGCCGCTACACTAGCTTTGGGAACGGATGATCTGCAGCAGGTATCAAGTGAATCCAGTAACAGAATAGAGAATAACAAACATAGTGAGGGAGCAAGCAATGAATTTGGAGCCAGGTGATGGGCCTATCTTGCTAACAGCAGAGGACTTGGGAAAGCTTCGACTAGTTTTAAGTACGTATCAAGATGGAACCGGCATGTTAGCCGCATCAGATGGTAAAACTTTACCGGGTTGGCGCGACTTTGAACGCGCAGTAGCAGCAGTATTTACAGGCGAATCCCAGGAAAGTAAATATGTGTTTGACATATTCCCATTGATGCTACCTGATCCTCATGCACTCCATTGGCATTTTCCGACAGCAAACCGCCTTTGTGGTAACGATAATGAAGGTACGATTTTTGAATGGTATGGCGAATCCGGCGGACAACTGAAATATTATCCGCTTGCTCATACCGCTACCTGGACTTCAAATATTTTTCAACTCGAACAGCTTCCTTCTGAGGATGAAATCCAATATGGAATACTAGCCAGAACCCAAAAATATTTCCCCAGACAATGGGCTGAGGCATGTAAATCATATTTGTAGGGCCAAAGTGTCTGAGCGGGAAAACTCAACGCAATCTGTTTTTTGCTTGACAGAAAGCCACATTCCCACTACAATCAAACAAGAACATTTATGAGAGTGGATGAAGTGGTATGGTGGCTTTCGTCTCGTACCCAGAGGGAACCAACGTGCTAAAGAGTAGTGAAGTGGAGCGGGTTGAGCAAATACTCGCGCAAAATGTAGACCGGCTACAGGCTTCTTTGCAACGCGCCTCCAAAACACATTCGGGGCCGGAAGAGGGCAGCGATGCCTGGCTCTTCCTCAATGCGCTCATCGACAATGAACGCGCCACCCTTGACGCGCGTTTTGAACAATCAGGTCGCGCCCTCGCCGAGCATGGCGGCAAATTAGAGGCGCGTATTTCAGGGCTGCAATCCTATTGCGATGCCC
>DAHVFL010000170.1 GCA_027316975.1 Chloroflexota bacterium
ATCCCATGACTGTGCAGGGCTACATGCGCTACTGGAAAAAGAAACACCCTGAACGGCTGTAAGACACGTGTACTGTTCTAAGGACAACCAAAAATGCTCTATTATGTACTTTTAGCACTGGTATTGTTCTCTTCATACTGTCTTCCCGCTGCCCCGGCACCCATGAGCGCGCGCAACTGCGCCTTTGTCTTTGCACGCTGTTGCCGGTACTCCGCTTTTCCTATCTTGCCCGCCTCAAATGCCCTATCCAGGTCGAATAACTCCCGCAAAAGCTCTTGTTGGGGTACCTCGAAGACATCTTGCTTTGCTGTCACGTCCTTCCCGCGTTGCGCATGTTTCTGCTGACCGGGTAGAGCAAGTGCTGGTCGATGGGGAAAGCGAGCAACGAACCTCATCACAAAGAGGAGTGCCAGCAGGATGAGTAGCCCCATAGTAAGCCAGAGACCCGCCGTGTTGAGTGCTGATGAGTTGGCGGCAGGATTGGCTACCGGCAGACCAGCGAGCTGCGTGTGGATCTCAGTGCCTGCAGGCAGGTCTTTCGCCTGGAAAAGCTGATAGGAGCGCTGGTTGAGCAGAATGAGTCCAAGAGAAGACAGGGAACCCGCACTGGCACGCACATCCGCTGGAGCTAACACCGAGAGATTTTGGGTCGGGTACACCACGGTGTAGGGAACGTCGTTATCCACTGTTGCATACGGGATCTCAAACGAAAAGGCGAACCGCGTCATACCTGGAGGTAAGGCCGCATCTGTCGCGAAGTCACGACCTTCCTGGAGCACCTGAGCACCCTCAAATCCCTTGCCCGGTGAGAGGTGGCGCGCGCCCGGCGGCAGCGAGAAACGCAGCGCGTTCGGCCTGCCTTGACTGGCACCCGGTGATCCAACGTAGGTCCGTGTCCCCGCGTTCTTGATAAAGAAGTACTCAGAGGCGATGATGACGCCCGTTTGCCCCTCTGGCACATCCAGCACCACAATGGCCTGTGCCGCGGTAATTCCGGCGCTACTTGTCGTCGCCTCGTAGACCGTCAGGTTGAGTTGCTGCACCGCACTGGTCCCCAGATCGATGAAATTGGTCGCGTAATGCGCGCCCTGGTAGGTGGTGGAGACAGCGTAGCTGAACGTCTTGCTCGTCGCGAGACCGCTAAAGGTAAAACGGCCCTGCGCATCCGTTTTCACACTCCTCAGGTCGCGTCTCGCGTCGTTCTGTGCCGACTGCAACGTTACGCGCTGTCCGGCCACTGGCGCGTTCTTTTGTGTGCCATCCAGAAGAGAGCCGAAGATACGGCCCGTGGCAGCCGCGTGTACTGAGGCGTATGGGAACAACAAGAAGGCAAGGACACAGACGAGCAGAGGAGATAGCAGGAAAAAGCGGCGCTGCCTATGCATCTTGTTCCTCTCGCATCCGGCGCACTTGCTCTTCGATCACCTCATCAAGTTCCTGCTCGCGGGCCTCGCGGGACTGTATTGCCAGCGCTGCACGCCGCATATAGCGTTCGCGCAAGGAGCGGTAGTCACGTTCAGCAAGGTTGCCAGGCTGATAATCAAGCTCAACCTCTTGCAGTGCAGCACGTGCCATCTGCTCAGAGTCTGTCTGCACGGGTGAGGGTACCGCGAGAGATGCGCTGCGCTGGATTTCTACAAGCGGAGAGAGGACAAAGGCCAGAGTTAACGCCCCCGGCAGGAACGCGACGAGTATGGGCAAAAGTTGCATCAGCCCGCCTCCGTTCTCTGTGGTGCAAACAGGGGATCATCGGCAGCAAGCTCTCGTTCAAGTTGCGCCCGGTAGCGTTTCAGCCCGGCCTCGTCTACCTTCGCAAGTTCAGGGTCGTCCTCCCCGCCTGGGTGAGCGCGGGACATACGATGCCAGGCTCGCAGGATGAAGAAGAGGAGGATTGCTCCACCTCCCAGTAGCACCATTGGTACTACCCACGCCAGCAGCGAGAAGCCCTGCCACTGTGGAGACCACACGATTTGCTGCCCATAGCGGGAGGCATAATACGAGATCACCTCTTGCTCTGATTGGCCGGATTGCAGTCGCTGGCGAATATCAGCACGCATTTGCTGGCCGAGCAGCGATGGAGAGGTGGCAACCGACTCCCCCTGGCAGATGGGGCACTTCAACTGCGAGGCCACGTCCAGCACACGCGCATCGAGCGTCTTAACAGGTGGAGCGCCCAGGAGCACAAATGACCAGATAGCGACTACCACTGCTACCAGTGCCAGCACAAACAAGAACGGGCGTAAGGAACGTCTCTGCTTCATACAGCTACCTCTTCAGGTGAACGGGCAACCCTTGCAGGAACGATAGGAGCAACCCGCCGCTGGCGTCGCCCTGGCCACCAGCAGATGGCGCCCCCAAGCAGCATCAGCAGGCCACCATCCCAGACGAGCGGCACGAGTGGGTTTACGAACACGCGGATGGTGGCCTCGGATGCGCCGTTATAGTTGGCAAGGAACACATACACGTCGGTCAGACCGAGGGTGGTGATGGAGATGATGCTGGCAGGCTGATTGGCAAAGTTCTGGTAGAAACTGCGACCGGGATAAATAAAGCGCTGGAACTGACCCTGCTGCCAGAGCTGCAACTGCGCGGTCACTGTTTCCACACCCGGAGAGGTGGTATTGATATTGCCAAGAAACACGAGCGAATAGCCAGCAATCTGCATCGCCTGTCCTTGTTTGAGTACGGCATCGCGCTGCACCTGGAAGAAGTGCGAGCCGATGACGCCCACGGCGAGCAGCACCAGGCCCAGGTGGACGAGGTAGCCGCCGTAGCGCTGCCGGTAGCGGCCGATGAGCGTGGACAACGCGAGCAGATAAGGCTCGCCGTGACGATGCCGCACCCGCACACCGCGCCAGAACTCGTAGAGGATTGCGCCCGCTGTAAACGAGCAGACGGCAAAGCCGATGTTGACCCAGATGTCGCGTATCCCGGCCAGCGGCAGCACCGCGGCACAGACAGCAGCCGCCAGCACAGGCACGCCGAGATTGCGCCACAGCGCGTGGGAGGAAGTACGTCGCCACGCAAGGAGCGGACCGACGCCCATCGCGAGAATCAGGACGAGAAAGATGGGACCATTCACTTTGTCATAGAACGGTGGCCCGACCGTCATCATCTGACGGCTCAGGGCGGTGGAGATGAGCGGGAAGAGCGTACCCCACAACGTCGCGAAGGTCACACCCAGCAGCAACAGGTTGTTGAGCAGGAAGCTCCCCTCACGCGAGAGCACGGAGTCAAATGCGTGTTCAGGGCGGAGTTTGGGCAAGCGGTACAGGAAGAGTCCAATGCTGAAGACGATGACGATGCCAAGAAACGCCAGAAAATAGCCGCCAATCGCTGAGTAGGCGAACGAATGGACCGAAGTGATGATGCCGCTGCGCACCTCAAAGGTGCCGAAGATCGAGAGGGCAAATGAGGCCATTACCAGGCCCAGGTTCCAGACCTTGAGCATACCGCGCCGTTCCTGCACCATCGTCGAGTGCAGAAACGCCGTTGCTGTTAACCAGGGGAAGAGCGCGGCATTCTCCACCGGGTCCCACCCCCAGTAGCCTCCCCAGCCGAGCACATGATAGGCCCACCATGCTCCCACCAGCAAGCCTGCCGTTTGAATGAACCAGGATGCCAGCATCCAGCGCCGAATAGCGCGCAGCCACTCACTATCGAGCCTGCCGGTAAGCATGGCGGCGACAGCAAAGGCGAAGGGAAGCGAGAAACTCATATAGCCCATCAATAGCAGGGGTGGGTGTATCAACATGCCGGGGTCCATCAAGAGCGGATTCAGCCCATTGCCATCCGGCGGCGCAACGGGCAGGCGCACAAAGGGATTAGAGACGGTCGTGAGCATAAACAAAAAGAAGGCTTCGATACCCATCAGGGTCGCCAGCACATAGGGCACCAGCACGGCAGGCGCACGCTTCGCGGTGAAGACGAACACCGCCGAGAAGAGCGAGAGCATCAAGGCCCAGTACAGCAGGGACCCCTCTTGCCCGCCATTGAAAGCCGCGGTCGTGTAATACCAGGGCATGGACAGGTTGGAATGCTGCGCCACGTAGCTCACGCCAAAGTCATGGGTGAGAAACGAGGCGACCAGCGCCACCGAAGCCATGAGCAGAAAGAACGCGACGATGAGCACGCTGCGCCTGGCACTGGCGACGAGTGGAGGCATGTTCCGTCTCGCGCCCAGGACGGCCACCACCATCGTGTAGATGGCAAACCCGAAAGCAAATACGAGGGCGATGAGACCGAGATCTGAGAAATACACGCCGGTTCCTTTCTTGTTCCTTTGGAGCACCACCGTCGTCGATATCGCGTATGACAGGGCCAAAAATGATGTCTGTTGTAAAGCGTACCGCATTCCCCTGAAGTTTGCAAGTGTCGTCACGAAGTACCAGGTCGTGGGTATCTCAGTACCCTTTCCAGTGTATTATATACGCTTGTCAAGGCTCTGCATCCTGGCGGGTGAAAGCAGTAGCGACACCCCTTGCGGGTGTCCCGTCTCCCTGCACGCAGCCGCGCACGGGACACCCACAAGGGGTGTCGCTACTGCTTGTTGTATCACCCCGAAGGATGGAGACCCCTTGTCAATAGTACCTTGACAAGCGTACGACTGCAACCTATAGTATCAAGGGGAGGAGCGGCAAGAAGTAACCTCTCCTCGAGAGAAAGTAATATATATGGAAACTGAACAGAGATTACCGGACAGCACATCCCGTGATGAAATACCTGCTGAGAAGGGTACGGGAGGACGAAGAAGAAGCCTGCGCAAGCGCCGTATCGTGATATTTCTCCTCGTAATCCTCCTGAGTGCCGGGTTCCTCGTGTTGCTTGGGTCGCAGGTGCTGACCCCTGCGCAGAACCAATCGAGCGCCGCGGTGAATCCCCTTCTGGGGAAACCCGCGCCGGATTTTACGTTAGCTTCGCTCGGCACACGTCCTGCGCCAGCCATACACCTGGCAAGTCTCAAGGGAAAGCCCGTGATGCTCAACTTCTGGGCCTCGTGGTGTGATGTCTGTAAAGCCGAAGCGCCCCTCTTACAGAGTACCTGGCAGCGCGTCCAGAGCCAGGGAGTTGTCTTTGTCGGCATCGATATTCAAGATATCCGGAGCGACGGCCTGAACTTCTTGCAGACTTACGGGATCACCTACCCCAACGTTGTCGATGCAGATGGCTCCGTGACCATTAACTATGGAGTCACTGGCGTCCCGGAAACCTTCTTTCTGAACCGTCAGGGCGTGATTGTCAAGAAAGTGATCGGGGAACTGACCGAGCGAACCTTGCAGAGCAACCTGCAACTGATTTCCCGCTAAGCCTCGCGCAGTACCTGCCAGCGAGCGTGCAACATCACACATATGGATACAGAGAGAGAACAAACTCGATATACCCGGGCAGAGATTGGATAGCACGTATGACGGCTCTCTTGCGTTTGATCATTCTGCGGCGACGCTTGCTCGCTGCCATACTCTTTGCCGTGTTCCTTGCGCTACTCTTTCCTACCACAAGCCAGGCGTATGCCGTTTTGCTCCGATCCGACCCCGCAGAAAATGCAGTGTTGTATGCGGCTCCAGATCAGGTCCATCTCTGGTTCAGTGAAACGTTAAATGCGACCTTGAGTGCAGTGACCGTCTTCAACCAGGCGAACCAGCGCGTTGACAATCGGGATGCTTCCCTCGCATCTGGCGATGCACGCGAGATGGATGTCACCCTCGCGCCTCGCCTGCCACCGGGGGTCTACACCGTGATCTGGCGTGCCGCCTCTGACAATGATGGTCATATCATGCAAGGCTCCTTTCTCTTCACGCTTGCCCGCCCTGATGGCACGCTTCCTCCATCAAGCGGGGGAACGATCCCTGGAGGGCAGGCACAGGGCGGGAGTGTCCTCTCCGTCCAGCTGGATGGCCCAACATGGTTGACGCTCTTCATGATTACCCTCCTCGACCTCGGTGCCGTCTTCTGGGTCGGTGCCCACTTCTGGCAACTTTTTGTGCTTCCAGCAGCAACAGAAGACCATCAAGAACTGAGCACCGTCAACCAGCAGGTCCAGCGCCGCTTTGAGCGCCGCTTTGCCCTCCCTGTCCTGCTTGCCCTGTTGCTGGCTAATAGCGGTGTGCTGGTAGGACAGGCGCTCACCATCACCGGTGGAAACGTCGTCAGTGCCTTTGCGCCCACGCTGTCAGGTACGCTCATCACCAGTGGCCGCTTCGGTGTCTTCTGGCTGGTGCGCGAGGTCATCATCGTGCTGGCGCTTCGACTCGCACTGTACCCGCTGCAGTTCAAGCAGCTTCCGCGCCAGGTCAACTCCGTGCTTGCGTGGGTAAATCTGCTGCTGGGCCTGGCCTTCTTCATGGCAATCACCATGTCGAGCCAGGCCGCTGCTGTCAGTGGGAACACCGTCGTCTACGCGCTGGTAGCGGGTTGGCTCCACCTGGTAGCAGCAGCCCTCTGGATCGGCGGCATACTCTCCATTGGCACAATGTATCTCCCGCTACTGAGCCGGCGCCCGCTGATCGAGCGGGCACGCGTACTCGTGACGACGCTGCCCTACCATTCTCCCTGGGCCATAGCAGGAATGATACTCATGGCGGTAACCGGTCCGTTCAGTGCCACGACACGCTTCTCCTCGTGGGGGCAACTGCTGACAACCCTCTATGGTCAGGTGTTTACGCTCAAGATGCTGCTGGTCGGGGCATTGCTCCTGACCAGCGCCATGCACATCTTCCTGCTGCGTCCGCGCCTGGCGAAAGAGGTGAAGAAGTATGCCCACGCCGTTGCACGTGTCCAGGCCGTGCAGGCAGCACCGGAACAGCACCGTCCGGTACAACTCCTCAATCAGCAGGTGAAACTGCGCGAGGAGCGACTGGCACAGCGGACAGGGCGGCTGACCGGGATACTGCGCTTCGAGTCCGTGTTGGGGGTGGCTGTCTTGCTCTGCGCCGGTCTGCTGAACGTCTTCGCAGGCACCCTTGCGCCCATGTAGACACCGTCAACCACGACGTTTTCGCCTCCGACGACGAAGACAACCCCGTCTTCCAACCCGGCCATCACAGCAACAGGCGCGTTTCGAGGTGATACCATCTGGTTTGTAGAGCAATACGCCAACTACACCGGGTTGTTATCATCCGTTGTTTATACCACTATCATCATTGCCCTCAACAAAAATCAGTGGTAGCATATGGATGTCACATGGAAAGGAAACAGAAACCCACATGAGCGATATTGAATACACAGAACTGCAATATAAACGGCTGCATTTTCTCGGCATTGGCGGGCGCGGCATGTCTGCCATGGCGCAGATCGCGCAGCAATTCGGCGCGCACGTATCTGGCTGCGACAAGGGCGCATCCTACACCACCGCCGCGCTGCAACAGGCGGGCATCCCCATCGAAATCGGTCACAGCCCCGCACATCTGAATGATGCAGACGCGCTTATCTACGTTCCGGCAGTCACCACCTTTGAACCCGATAACGCCGAAGTGGCGGAAGCGCAGGCTAGAGGACTCATCAACATGACCTGGCAAGAACTGCTGGGCAAATGGGCGAAAGGCAAATGCGCCATCTCGGTCAGCGGCGTGCATGGCAAAGGCACCACTACCACCCTACTCTCCTACATGTTTCTCGACGCCGGGCTGGACCCATCGTGCTTTGTAGGCGCGGTCGTCCCGCGCTTCAACAGCAGTTTTCGCCTGGGTCAGAGTCCCTATTTTATCAATGAGGCCGACGAGTACAATCACAACTTCTGGCATGTCCACCCGCGTATAGCCATCGTAACCTCCATTGAATACGAGCACCCGGAGTTCTTCCCCGACATGGACTCCATGCTCTACGCCTTCGAGGGCCTGATTCGCCGCATGGACATGGATGGTACCTGGCCCTTCCCACCGACCGTCATCATAAATGCCGGGAATGCCGGCTGTCGCCTCTTACTCGCACGGCTGCGCGACTGGCCCGGTCGCATCATCACCTACGCCGTCGCATCGCCCGCCACGAACGCCACAGATGCGCACGTCGAGGCCAACTATGTCGCCTATGACGTGCGAGAAGATGGCATCACCCACTTCCACCTGCGCACCAAACACAGTGAAGCAACTCCAGCCGGGCGCGTCTTCCACTACAGTTTGCCCGGCATCTACAACCTGGAAAACGCGCTAGCAGCCCTGGCCGCCGCTCATGCAGCCGCCATCCCGCTCGATTCCGCGCTCAATACGTTGGAAGAATTCGACGGCGTGAAACGTCGTTTTGAGGTGCGTTACCAGGGAACACTGGATGTTCACGGTGAAGTGCGCGACGTGGTGCTGATCGACGATTACGCCCACCATCCAACCGCCATCGCGCTCACCCTGGCCGCCACCCGCCAGCGTTTTCCCGGTCGCCGCGTCGTGCTGGCCTACCAGCCCGACATGTTCACGCGCACAAAAGCGTTGTTCGACGACTTTGTCACCGCCTTTCAGGGCGCGGACGTAGTCATCCTGACCGACATCAACCCCGGTCGCGAACAGGATACCGGCCTCGTCCACGCCCGCGACCTCGTAGCCGCCATCGCCCGAGGACCCCACTTCGCCCAATCGCCCGAACAGGCCATGTACGGCGGCGACCTGTCAAACGTCGAAGCGTTACTGCGCGAAAACCTGCGCTCCGGCGACGTAGCAATTATCATGGGTTCTGGCACAATCTACACCATCACAAAGCACCTGCTGCGCGAGGCGTAATTGTCAGAATAACAGGACCGCTTGCGAGTGGGAAAATGTAGGCCCCGCGAAACCAGTAGCGACACCCCTTGCGGGTGTCCCGCATGCCTTCATGACAGGAAGCAGCAATGTTGAGGAGTGTGAACCCAGTAGCGACACCCCTTGCGGGTGTCCCGTGACCTTACCCGCGCATCCATACACGAGTGAGACGGGACACCCGCAAGGGGTGTCGCTACTGGATTGGGTGTCTCGCCTCCCTGGACGATGGCCGCATACGGGACACCCGCAAGGGGTGTCGCTACTGAATTTTGCCTTATCCTGAAGAACGTATACCCAAAATGTATCATGCACTCACAGCGAGCGCATCTCCAGGAGAACGCCTTCGTTGCCGCGCAGGCTCAGTTCAGCCACGTCGAGCGCGCTTCCTCCCGCATCCATATACGTTGAAAGAAGGATTCTCC
>DAHVFL010000171.1 GCA_027316975.1 Chloroflexota bacterium
CACGTTTATATGAATTGCTCGGACGCGATTTTGGATGGGAGCGGTAACTCTATGCCAGCGCAAACAGATGCCCCAACCCCTCTACTGCAAAAGATATACAGGGCCGCAACCTGTTCCATCCGCCTGCTGCCGGACTTCATCATCATCGGCGCGCAGAGAGGCGGGACAACTTCCCTGTACAACTACCTGGCAGAGCATCCGGGTATTGGCGCTGCCTCTATTAAGGAAGTGCATTTCTTCGATACCCCCCATTTCAAGCAGGGGCTTGCATGGTATCGCGCGCACTTCCCGACCGTAGCCGAAAAGTTCTACGCAGAACGCTTCCAGAAGCTGAAATTCATTACCGGGGAAGCGAGTCCCTACTATTTGTTTTATCCTCACGCGCCCGCAAGAATTGCTGGAGCGCTGCCAGGCGTAAAACTTATTGTGATGGTACGCAATCCCGTTGATCGAGCCTACTCGCACTACTACCATGAACTCGCCGGTGGAGCAGAACAACTCTCTTCTTTTGAAGAGGCCATTGAGCAGGAGAGCAAAAGGCTGGCGGGAGTACCTGAAAAAATGCAAGAGGATGAGCGTTACTACAGCTTTAACCACCGGCATTTCAGCTATCTTGCCAGGGGTATTTACGTTGACCAGCTACGCCCGTGGATGAGTCAATTCTCGCGGGAGCAGATACTCATTATTAAGAGCGAGGATTTTTACACAGACCCGGCGGCAATCTTCAAGCAGTCCCTGGCATTTCTAGGGCTTGAGTCCTTTCCGCCAACCGGGGGGCGCGAGGACATATTCAAACGATATAACGATACAAAGCCTCCCAGGATGAACACGACAACGCGAAAGCGGCTGATCGAGTTCTTTAGCCCTCACAACGCCCGCCTCTACGAATTTTTAGGGCGAGATTTCGGCTGGGAGTAATAACAGGAAATGCCTGCTGGAAAAATAGAATTTTCCGGCAGGCGTTCCTTTGCGCAAGATAGCAAGAGGCCAGTTGATCGGATATCCTGATATCAACTGACCTCTGCTACGGCAACTAAAGAGTTAGTTACCGCCCGTCCCTGAAGTCGAGCAGCTAAAACCTGCTTTACTTGATGTGACGCGGCAACCTGATGCGGCCAGCGCAGATGGAAGGTTGCGCAGGCGCTGCACTACAAGCCTGGGAGCCTGGTACGTCGCGCGGGGAGTAGAAGTTTTCAAACTCAATTTCCTCCTGACTAATTCCCGTCATGCCCCGGTATGAACGATGAAGACCTTCACCGTTTTCGCGAGGATGACAAGATCGACAATAAATGAACGAGTATCGATATATTGCATATCAAGCAGAACGCGCTCATCGTAGGAGATGTGCTGCCGCCCGCTGATTTGCCACAATCCAGTAATGCCGGGTTTCACCGAGAGACGCTTTTGCGCATATTCACCATAACGAACGAGTTCGCTCGGATGTATGATGCGCGGCCCAACCAACGACATTTGTCCTACCAGCACGTTAAACAACTGTGGTAACTCATCCAGGCTTGTTTTCCGCAGAAACTTCCCAATACGAGTGATGCGTGGGTCCTGGTTCTGTGTCAATTTCATATTTAGTTTGAACTTCTGCATCAACTCTGGATGTCTTGCCAGATAGCCATCCGCATCAGGTATCATGGTGCGAAATTTGAGAGCATAGAACCGTATACCATGCTTCCCAATGATTTCCCGGAAATGCAGCACCTGACCCCCATCATCTAGCTTGATGAACAGCGCAACACACACAAAAACAGGCGATAGAAAAACGATACCAAGTATGGATAAAATAATATCAAGAAGACGTTTCATAGTGTAGTACAATTTCGATGGTTCGCCAACAGTAAAAGTACTAAATTTTGCTGCCACGAGAGGCTCGGTTTGTAAAACACCCGCATTCATGCCGACATTCGTTCTGGAAGCTGGCCCCTCCTCAGATCGATGAGACAAAGTCGCTGCTACCTGCTCCATAGAAACGATGTTCTCCTTTGCATTTTTCTCCTCGACGCTCATATCGTAACAGACCATCCCTATGTTGCCGGTAGCGAACAAGTTAAGAATTGATTGCAAATAAATCAATCCGGTTAAGGTTTCTCCTGCAAAGTAATTGCGTCATGTTGAGGAAGTCCTGAGTCCTGGTGAGCCACTCCAAAAATGGCTATTCTAAACCCTCCTTCATTAAGAATCTTCAATTCACTCGTTAGAATGTGCAAGAATCAACTTTTCTTGATAAGTGATTGAGTAAACAAGAAGTATACGGCCATCTTTTTCGCTATCGCCGTGCTTGCTCTACTGTACGATTATCTAGTGCGACCTGAAAAGATCAGTTACAAGTAATGATGTGCCGATGATACAAGTATGATACAATCATTCCCATCGGGCAATGAATGTGAACATGAGGAGAACCGCGTGACTTTATCTCAGGATAGCGCACCAGACACCAGTGTCATCGCGGGTCTGTATAGAGAAGCGGTGCGCAAGGGGCAACCTCTCTGGTTTCGTGTGGCAAGTGGCAGTATGCACCCCCTGCTGCGTATCGGGGAACAGGTATACATCGAACCCGCCACCGCCATGCAGCTTCAGATAGGAGAAATCGCCGCGTTTGAGACAGGGGCAGGCCTGGTAATTCATCGTATTGTGCAGCGATACCAGGAAAACGCTGACATCCAATTCATCGAAATGAGCGACGTGCATCTTCGCGCAGGACGAGTTAAGAGCGGAGCAGTAATCGGACGTGTGGTAGCTATCCGCCAGGGAAATACACGCATCGATTTACAGAGGCTCATAGCCCAAAAGTGCGGGCGCGTTACAGCTCGCGCGCGTTTTCGTTTGTACACTATGCGTTTCAAGAATACGCTGGCGCAAGTCATTATACGGAAATGTGCGCGCCTCGTTGCTCGTCTTGGAAGCTGGTGTACTCGTCGTTTTTGCGCGTCGTCTCAGCCCAACTCACCTACCAATCCTGTGATGTGAGCAACGGAGGGCTATGTATGCTAGAAATAGGACCGTGGAACATGTCACTTTATTAACTACCGGGAGAAATGCATGTTGGTACGCAATGCGTCAGTTCTGTGGAGAGAGCTTGACGGCGAAGCAATTTTACTTGACCCCCAGGCGGGCTGCTCATATACTCTCAACCCCGTCGGCACGCTGGTCTGGACATTATTGGACGGTCAGCACAATACCGAAGACATCGTGGCGACCATATGTAAAGCGTATGAGGTAGAACCTGAGCAGGCAAGCCAGGACGTAGAGCAATTACTCGATGATTTGCTTACAAACAAGCTGGCCACTACCGCTTCTCCCTCGCCTGTATAAAAAAACCATGGGCAACCAGATTATTAGCAATTCCAGTGCGGAAACGCATTCGCAAAGCGCACGTTTGCTGGAAAAAACCTTTTTTTTCCAGGATATTGCCGTGCATTGCTGCACCAATCACAACCAGATGCTGGCAGTACTGGAAGAAATGCTTGGCGCGTTTCCTGAACCGGCGCAAAGGCGGGGCGAGGTTCAATACAACATCTATTGTTATGAGGAGGCCGCGCAATTCCCACTGCGACTCCCACCCGTTCGCGAGCGCACCGACACCATTCGACTCTTGACCAATACCGTGCTCAAATACTATCGCAGCCCAGACTCCGCGCTCGAATACCATAGCTACTCCGCGCTCGCATCAGTCAACGCTGCCACACTGACCGTCATACAACGCGACGCACCCATCATCACTACACAACTCGAAATGCCCGAACGCTATTCGCCGTCATTCCTGCGGCGCTACGTATTCCTGCTCGCCCTGGGTCATGTGATGGCGCGTTTTGGATTTGAGCCATTTCACGCCGCCGCCATCAGCGCGCCGTGGGATGACCGCCAGGGCGCGCTGCTGGTGGGCGCGTCGGGCAGCGGCAAAACAACCCTCAGCATCGGCTGCGCCATCGCGGGCTGTGGATTTCTCGGTGACGACCTGGTTATGCTTCGCGCCCAATCGCCGGACGGCCATATCATGGCCTGCGCCATGACGCGCGAGGTTGCGGTGCGCTCCCATTCGCTGCCACTCTGGGATACTCTCGCATTTCTCACGCGCTACCCGGCAGACCGGCGCGATAAACGCTACTGCTCCATTGACGCCATCCGCGCCGGATCAACTCGCCTGCAAACGCCTATCCGCCTGCTGCTCTTCCCAACCCTGACCGGCGACACACAAAGCCGCGTTATTCCCATGACGAAGGCCCAGGCCTTACAAGCCCTGATCGAGCAGGTCATCAGCAAACGCTACCAGCATCATCACACACCTGAAACCCTGTTCGCCTTTCTCAGTCAGTTAGGACAACAGGCCACCAGCTACCAGATCGTCATTTCACGCGGAGCCAGTGATGGGCCGACTATCGTCCAGTCACTTTTCACAGGTGAAACGTATGAATAACCAGCGACCACCCAACACGCCGCCGCGTCCACCACGCCATACCCCGCTCTCGTTACCGTCGAAGGATACGCCGCGCTCGCATTCGCGCGTGAGTGGTCCCATCAATACTGTCGCGCAAAGCGGCGCGCAATTTGATCCCTCGCAGCAAGAGACGCGCCCTCTACAGGCATACTCGAACAACCAGCAACAGCGTTTGCATTCCGACCTCTCACAACGCGAGACCATGCCTTTGCCAGCATACCCCAATGAAATCGAAATAACCGGATTGCCAACCCTCAAAATACCAACGCCTCGCCCCAAACCCGCGTCGCCAGGTGAAAACACAGATCAATCATCACAGCAACCGCTCTTCGCCAGTACACCCTACGCGCGCCGATTGGAACGCCGGCTACGCGCCAGAGAAAAAAAGCTCTCCTGGCAAGATTTCCGCCAGTTCAGCCAGTTCATTACCCCTTTCAAATGGCAGATTGGCCTGGTATTGCTGCTGACCGTGGCGATTGGCCTGACCGCGCTCCCACTTCCTTACGTTTTTAGTACTATGGTGGATAAAGTATTTCGCGTTAGCCCTATCACAAATAACATACCCCTGTTCATCTGGTTGCTGGCAATGTTGCTGGCAGTTTCACTACTGGGGGAGTTTCTGAGCTTCTTCAACCGTAACGTGGTGGGTTCGTTGAGCAGAGGAACCAACCTCAATATCACATTCCGCTTTTACCGTCACATGTTGCGATTGCCGCTTGCTTTTTACCAGGAACTGGTAAACACAGGTCAGATATTAAGCCGCCTCAACGAGGTCACATCGGCCCAGCAAACCGTACTTCAAGTGTTGATCGACACCGGTGTCAATGCGGTGCTGGTGATTATCTATGCTTTCGTGCTTTTCTTCACCGACTGGCAACTGACGCTGCTGGTCATTGCTATCGCCCCATTCTATCTGGGTGTCAGCCTCTACTTCAATCGCAAAGTGCGCCAGTTGAACCGTGGCGTACTGGAAAGCTACGCCGTCATGAACGGCGTCATGTATGAAGGCTTAATCGGGCTAAAAACCGTCAAAGCGCTGGCAGCAGAACACCGCTTCGGACGCACCGTCAAAAAGCTCATCATGCGCACTAATCAACTGGCGTTTCGGCGCACCGTTTTCCAGTCCCAGGCCAACCTGGCTATCGGCTTTGTGCAGGCGGTATGCACCATCATCATCCTCTCCTTTGGCGGCTACCTGGTATTTTCAAAGAACATGTCTACCGGATTACTGGCCGCCTATGTGCTGGTGCTGCGCCAGGCCTCGACACCCATCACAACCTTAAACGGCATCAACCAGCAGATACAGGGCGCTGCTGTTGCCATAGACCGCATGTTTGAAGTGTTGAACCATCCCAAAGAGAGCAATGCCGAGAAAGGCATCGTGCTCAAAGACGTGCAGGGGAAAATCACCTTCGAGCGCGTGCATTTCTCGTATACACCGGGAGTCGAAGTCTTGCACGACATCTCGCTGGACATCCCCGCCGGCGCAACTATCGCCCTGGTCGGACGCAGCGGGGCCGGTAAAACAACCATTGCCAACCTGCTGATGCGCTTCTACTTCCCCGATAGCGGGCGTCTGACCATCGACGGTCATGACCTGCGCGATCTCAAGATTGAAAGCCTGCGCAGTCAGTTCGGCGTCATCCTGCAAGACGATTCCCTCTTCAGTGGCACCATCGAAGAGAACCTGACCTTCGGCCTGCTGCGCAAAGTCACGCGCCAGGAAATGGAAGAGGCCGCGCGCAACGCCAACATCCTCGATTTCATCGAAGCGCAGCCGCTGGGCTTCAAAACGCCCCTGCGCGAGCGCGGCCAGAGCCTTTCCGGCGGGCAGCGCCAGCGCATCGCCCTGGCCCGCATGTTCCTGCACCAGCCCAGAATCCTGATAATGGACGAGCCATCTTCCGCGCTCGATAACGAGTCCGAAGCCCTCATCCAGCAAGCTCTGAAACGCCTGACCGCCGGGCGCACCACCTTCATCATCGCCCACCGCCTCAGCACCATTCGCAGCGCCGACCGCATTGTCGTCATCGACGCCGGTAGGCTGGCAGAACAGGGGACCCATGACGAACTCCTGGCCCGCCAGGGCGTCTACTGGCACCTCTATAACAGCTATGGCAGAATGTAACACTGTCATATTTCTTCTTGAAAGAACCGCTTCGCGGTTCACAGGAAGAGAGAAGAGGAATAAGTACCTACATATGCTGTTGGAGCAACTGACGCACCTGCTCCGCGTTCTCCTGAGGATCAGGCGTCAGCCAGAGACGATAGGAAGGAGCCTGGGTCGCCAAATCGCCAAAAATATCAAACATATAGTCAACTTCGCCCTCTTGCGCCTGCTGCTGCGAAATGTACTCCTGCATCAACCAGTGGACGGCCTGCATCCGAGTGAGCGGTTCCGCCCGAAATTCAGGTGCTCGCTGTTCCTTGTGCAAGAAGAGCATCATCCGTACCGGGCATGAACTCACCACCTGCTGACCAAAATAACGCTGCACATCAACCGGGCGTTTCTGACGCGCATCGCTGGGCAATGACTGAATATACTCCGACTGCGCCAGCATCTCGGTGGTACCCCTGCGCACACCAATATCTTCCGGGAACGCATAGACCATGACCAGACCATCGTCCTTTGCCAGAAACAGCACGTCATCGGCCAGTAAAGACATGCCCGACTCCAGGCAAGACAAAATCAGCGTGCTCTTACCGCTTCCAGGCGATCCCACAATCAGCGTCCCATGGTCATGAAGCGCAACCGCGCCAGCATGGATGATTTCGTAGCCACTGTAGCCAAACATAGCGCCGATCACCATATAAAACACAAAACGAGTCAGGAACCAGGGCTGGCATTGCGCCACATCCTGTATAAAAATAGTGGCGTGAAAATCCTGTTTATGCAGCGCCGAACATATTCGACTGCACACACCCGGAAACGCCTGGAATTCGCGAAAACGCAGCCAGTCTTCTTTCCAACGCGCCCGCATGGGGCCATTGATCCCGGCAATTTCAATCCATTCAAGGTCATCCGGTTTAGCCCGCGCTGGCGCGGGCGGAAACGCCTCATCAGGGCGCGGCTCAAAAAGATAACAGGTCAGCGCTACCGGATAATAAAGGCGTTGGCCCGCCTGCCATAACAAATCTTCCGGGATATTCACCGGCAGATCAGCAGGGCGTTCATACACATATTCCGCCATCAATTCAGCATAATACAGAAAATGCTGCACATACTCCGCCACCACGCGATGATTTGTCACCACGCGCACCATTCGATGATGTAGCAGATACCACTGCTCGATCAATGGACCTACCACCCGCTCCAGGTATGGCTGCTCTCGCTGGCGTTCAGCCGTATACATACACACCTCTTCAGCAATCAAAAAAACTCTATTGATATAGTTCGACCATCCTATCACATCCTGAAGAGATGAGATAAACAGATAGGTAAGTTGGGCTACATGACAACCACAAGGGTCTCGCTGCTGTGCAGCCACACTACTATACTGCGTCTTTAACTCGTTTTCGTCTATAGTAGCGGCGACCTTTGCGGTCGTCACTACTATAGAAGCGACTTTTGAGAAGCCCTGTACCTCGCATCAGACATGTGGAGAGAGTGCCTGTCATCCTGAGCGCAGCGAAGGATCTCAGTGTCCGGCGAGCCAGATACTTCGCTGCGCTCAGGATGACAGGCAGAACACGTCTCACATTCGCTTACGGGAAGACTTATCTCCACATGTCTGCCTCGCATCGGAGTGCTACACTTTGCTTGCGCGATATGCTATACTATCCGCAAGACGTAACATGAAGCTGGATATTGGAAAAAGATCGTGACGCATCTCTATTCACACATGCATTATTGCTCCTGTCCCGGCGTTCATAGAGGAAATGCAGGTAGCTCAGCCCTCTATGAACGTAAGGTATGCATGTGATGCGCGTGGATATTCCGTTTCCCTCTCTTGCATAACCTCTTGCCTGAGTTACTCCCCCCAATACTCGTGTGAACACTGGACAAAACAAGAGGAGATTTGTGCCCATGAGCAGCATTTCAACAAAACCGGTATACCTGTATAACACACTGACCAGAAGCAAGGAGCAATTCCAGCCGCTTCACCCGCCGCGTGTAGGCATCTACTCGTGCGGCCCAACCGTCTACAAAGACATTCATGCCGGCAACTTCCGCACGTTTATCATGACCGACTGGATTCGCCGCGTACTTGAATACAACGGCTACGATGTCCTGCTGGTGCGCAACATCACCGATGTCGGGCATCTCCAGAACGACACCGAAGAGAGCGGCGAGGACAAGCTAGAATTCGAGGCGCGTACTACCGGACGTTCGGCCTATGACATAGCCGCGCGCTACACGAAGCAGTACATGGACGACTCGGCGGAACTGAACATTCTCTCGCCGCATATAAGTCCGAAAGCCACCGATCACATACCGGAAATGCTCTCCATGACGGAGAAGTTGATCGAGACAGGGCTGGCCTATGTATCGGATGGAGGGAATGTCTACTACGACGTTAGCAGCTTCCCTGACTACGGAGAGCTTTCGGGCAACACCGTGGAACAATTGCGCGCCGGGGCAAGCGGGCGCGTGCATCTGGAAACCGACACCGACAAAGACGCGCCAGAAGATTTCGCGCTGTGGAAACATGGTGACGAAACGCGCC